>JAPYOG010000263.1 GCA_028278785.1 Candidatus Poriferisocius anaerobius
GTGTACTAGATTTCTTGCGGACCCGGAAGACGACTAGGGAGATGCCGTGGAAGTAACGGTCACCATCAATGGGGACAGCCACACCCACGATGTGGCGCCGCGCACGCTGCTGGTTCACTACATCCGAGACGTGGTGGGCCTCACCGGCACCAACATCGGGTGCGACACCTCCTCGTGCGGCGCCTGCACCATCCATGTGAACGGCGAGTCGGTGAAATCCTGCACCATGCTGGCCGTGCAGGCCGACGGCCAGGATCTGCTGACCATCGAGGGCCTGGCCGACGGCGACGTGCTCCATCCCATGCAGGAGTCGTTCCGCCAGTGCCATGCCCTCCAGTGCGGCTACTGCACGCCGGGAATGGTCATGGCCGCCGTCTCGCTGCTGGACGAGAACCCCGACCCCACCGAGCGGGAAGTCCGCATCGGCCTCGAGGGTAACCTGTGCCGCTGCACCGGCTACCACAACATCGTCAAAGCTGTTCTGCACTGCGCGGAGGCCTCATCATGATTCCTGCGGCATTCGACTACATCCGGGCCGGATCGGCCGAGGAGGCGCTGGCCGCACTCGCCGAGCACGGCGACGAGGCCAAGCTGCTGGCCGGCGGCCACTCGCTTTTGCCGCTGATGAAGCTGCGGTTGTCCACCCCCGCGGTGCTGGTGGACATAGGCTGCCTCGACGACCTCAGCTACATCAACGACGCCGGCGACCATCTGGCCATCGGCGCTCTCACCCGCCACCACGATGTGGAGACCAGCGAGCTGGTGCGGTCGCAGGCCGGGCTGCTGGCCGAGGCCACCAGCCACGTGGGCGACCCCCAGGTGCGCCATCGGGGCACCATCGGCGGCTCCGTCGCCCACGGCGACCCGGCATCGGACCTGCCGTCGGTGATGCTGGCGATGCGCGCCACCCTGGTGGCCCGGGGACCGGGCGGCGAGCGTGAGATCGCGGTGGACGACTTCTTCACCGGCTTTTTGGAGACCGCCTTGGGCGACGACGAGCTGCTCACCGAGATCCGGGTGCCGAAGATGCCCGACGCCACATGGGGCTTCCAGAAGTTCAACCGCCGGGCCCAGGACTGGGCAATCGTGGGCGTGTCGGCCATCGTGGGCAATGGCAGCGCCGGCGTGAGCCTGGTGAACATGGACAGCACCCCGGTTAGGGCCGCCGGTGTGGAGGCCGCCCTCGCCGGGGGCGCGTCGGCCGCCGAGGCCGCCGAAGCGGCCGCCGAGGGCACCAGCCCGCCGTCGGACCTGAACGCCGGACCCGAGTACCGCGAGCACCTGGCCCGGGTGCTCACCCGCCGGGCGCTCGAAGCCGCTGGACGCTAGCGCCCAGCCTTTGGGCCCTCAGCCCGCATCGTCTGTCGAGGTGCTCTATGGGGTTTGAGCCCGCATCGTCTGTCGAGGTGCTCTATGGGGTTTGAGCCCGCATCGGCAGCCGAGGTGCTCTATGGGGTTTGAACCAGCGTCGGCAGCCGAGGTGCTCGAGGGGCTGGCGGGGTGTGACTACCTGGCCGACGAGGGGTTGGCCACGGCCGTGTTCTTGTCCATGACCCTGAACCGCCCGCTGCTGCTCGAGGGCGAGCCCGGCGTGGGCAAGACCGAGACGGCCAAAGCCCTGGCCTTCTGGACCGGCGGCGAGCTGATCCGCCTCCAGTGCTACGAGGGCATCGATGTGGCCCAGGCGGTGTACGAGTGGGACTACTCCCGCCAGCTCTTGCACCTGCGCACCGCGGAGGCCACAGGGGGTGCCACCCGGGAGACGGCCGACGCCCTGGAAGACGAGCTGTACTCCGAGCGCTTCCTCATCAGGCGCCCCCTGCTGCGGGCCATTGCCCCCACTGAGGGCCCGCCTCCGGTGCTGTTGATAGACGAGGTGGACCGGGCCGACGACGAGTTCGAGGCGTTCCTGCTGGAGATCCTGTCGGACTACGCCGTGACCGTGCCCGAGATCGGCCGGTTCGCGGCCACCACCCCGCCCCGGGTCATCATCACCTCGAACCGCACCCGCGACGTTCACGACGCCCTCAAGCGGCGCTGTCTTTACCACTGGGTGGAGCATCCCGGCTTCGAGCGGGAGGTGTCCATCATCGGCCGCCGAGCCGCCGGGGTGGGCGAGCTGCTGGCCCGCCAAGTGGCGGCCGCGGTAGGCGCCTTCCGGGCGCTGGGCCTGTACAAGCCGCCCGGCGTGGCCGAGAGCATCGACTGGAGCCTGGCCCTGGGACGCCTCGGGGCCGCCGAGCTGACACCGGAGATCGCCCAGGCCAGCCTGGGATCGGTGCTCAAGTATCGGGAGGACCAGCAGCGGGTGGCAGACCAGGGGATCGAAGGCCTCGTCCGGCAGGCCATAGCGCGAGCCGGATGAGCCTTGGACGTCAGCCCGTGTCGTCGCTGATCCCCGTACAGGCCATCGCCCGTGCGGGCTGACGAGCTCGCGGTCGGCTTCGTCAATGCGCTGCGCGGCGCGGGCATCGACGTGGCCGTCGGCTCGTCGGTGGACTACTACCAGGCCCTCGGGGCGGTGGGCCTCGAGCAGCGCAGCTCGGTGTACTGGGCCGGTCGGGCCACCCTGGTGACCGAGCCCGACGACATCGGGCTCTACGACACGATCTTCGACGCCTACTACGGCGGACAGCAGCTGGCGGCAACACCGGTGGTGGAGGTTGTCCAGCCCATCATCCTGGTGGTGGACGACGACGGTGACGACGAGGGCGACGACCCCGGCGACCCGTCGCTCACCTTGCGGTGGAGCCGCCACGAGGTGCTGCGCGACAAGGACTTCGCCGATTACGACCACGACGAACTCGACGAGGCCCACCGGCTGATGGCCGCCATGACCCGCATCGGCGGCACCCGCCGGTCGCGCCGCCGGCGCCGCACCCACCGCCTCGCCGGGCACCCCGAGATGCGCCGCACCGTGCAGGCCGCCATTCGCAGCGGCGGGGAGCCGATGCGCCGCTGGTATACCGAGCCGGGCGAGCGGCTGCGCCGGGTGGTGCTGCTCCTGGACATATCCGGGTCGATGGAGTCGTACGCCCGGGCGCTCATCCGCTTCGTCCACGCCGCGGTGGTGGGCCGGGGCCGGGTGGAGGTGTTCACCATCGGAACCCGCCTCACCCGCATCACCCGGGAGCTCTCGTCGCGCGACCCCGACCGTGCCCTGGGCGAGGCCGCCGACGCGGTGAGCGACTGGTCGGGGGGCACCCGCCTGGGCGACACCCTGGCCGAGTTCAACGAGCTTTGGGGCATCCCGGGCATGGCCCGGGGCGCCACCGTGGTGATATTGAGCGACGGCTGGGACCGGGGCAGCCCAGAGGTGATGGCCGAGCAGATGGCCCGATTGCACCGGGTGACCCATAGACTTGTATGGGTGAATCCGCTGAAGGCCACCCCCGGCTACCAGCCCCTAGCCCAGGGCATGGCGGCCGCCCTGCCCCATGTGGACGACTTCATCGAGGGCCACTCGCTGGGTTCGCTGGAGCGGCTGGCCGCGGTGCTGGCCGACGACCGGGTCCCGGCAGACGGTCTTCGGATGATCGCAGCAGGTGCAGCATGAAAGAAATCCTGGCCGATTTGGACGCCTGGCGGGCCGAGGGCCGGCGGGTGGCGCTGGCCCGAGTGGTGAACGTGGAGGGTTCCGGCCCCCGAGACCCCGGCGCGGCCATGGCGGTCAGCGACAACGGCGACGTGATCGGATCGGTGTCGGGCGGATGCGTGGAGGGCGCCGTGGTGGTCGAGGCCCTCGACATCCTCGAGAGCGGTAAGCGGCGCATGGTGAGCTTCGGCTACAGCGACGACGAGGCGTTCGCGGTGGGCCTCACCTGCGGGGGCACCATCCACCTGTTCATCGAGCCGCTGGACTGGTGAGCTGGACTGGTGAGCTGGACTGGTGAGATGGTGAGAACAGCGCGCTGCGCTCGGTCAGCCCGGTTTGCCGGCGCCTGCGAGATGCTGGACTGGCAGCGGTGACCGAGCTCTACGAACGCCTGCGAGAGGCCATCGCGGACGAGCGGCCGGTGGCGCTGGCCACCGTCACCGAGGGCCGCAACACCGGGGCCAAGCTGGTGGTCGAGCCCGACGGCGACATCACCGGCACCCTGGGCCACCCCGAGCTGGATCGGATCGTGAGCCGCGACGCGGTGGGCGAGCTGGCGGCCGGGCGCACCGGCGTGCGCCACTACGGCGCCGAGGGCCAGGCCCGCGAGACCGACGTGTCGGTGTTCATCGAGTCGTTCTCGCCGCCGCCGATCATGCTCGTCTTCGGGGCGGTGGACTTCACCGCGGCGCTGGCCCGGGCCGGCAAGCTGCTGGGGTTCAACGTGATCGTGGCCGACGCCCGCTCGGTGTTCGCCACCGTCAAGCGGTTCCCCATGGCCGACCGGGTGATGGCGGCCTGGCCCGACGAGGTGTTCGATGTCTACGGCGACCGCCTCGGCCCCCACGACGCGGTGTGTATCCTCACCCACGACCCCAAGTTCGACGTGCCCGCCGTAAAGCGGGCGGTGGCCACCGGCGCGGGCTATATAGGGGTCATGGGAAGCCGCCGCACCCACGCCACCCGCCTGGAGCGGCTGCACGAGGCGGGGGTGGACGAGAAGGGAATCGACCGGCTCATGGCCCCCATCGGGCTGGACATCGGCGCCCGCACCCCCGAGGAGACAGCCATCGCGGTGTGCGCCGAGATCATCGCCAACCGCACCGGCCACGCCGCTCCCTCGCTGCGCGACGGCGAAGGCCCGATCCACCGCCCACCGGCTGGGGGTTGACGGATGAAAGGCCTCGCCCCGCTGTTGGCGGCGGCACTGGTGCTCGCGTCCTGTGGCAGCTCCGATCCCTCCGCAGTGCCAGGACCGCGCCAGCCGACGACCACGGCGGCTGCCGACCCCGCTGAGGCTTCTGGGCCGGCAGCAACGACAGCATCTCCGGTGGCCGCTGCCCCTGCCGACGCTGAGGCCCAGCCCGCACCTGCTCCGCTTCCGATCCCGCCCACACCCCGAGTGATCACCGGCGGCGATGGGCCCACCGGGGATCTGGCCTTAGTCTCGGGTGGTTGGGCCACCGACTGGTCTACCCGCACAATCGATTTCGACGAGCTGCGAATCGGCATCTCGGGCATTCCCATCCGAGACCGCATCCCGCCCATCGACAACCCGGGATTCGCCCCGGCCTCTGAGGGAGGCTGGTCTGACCCCGAGCCCGGACTTTTGCTGGTGGTGGGAGAGACCGCCCGCTTCTACCCGCTGGCCATGCTCATCGTGCATGAGATCGTCAACGACGAGATCGAGGGCCGCCCGGTGCTGGTCACCTACTGTCCGCTGTGCAACAGCGCTCTGGTGTTCGATCCGGTGGTGGACGGCCGGCGGCTGAGGTTGGGCACATCGGGCCTGCTGCGCAACAGCGACCTGGTGATGTGGGACGACGCCACCGAGTCGCTGTGGCAGCAGATCGGCGGCGAGGGATTGGTGGGGGCCTACGCCGGCCGTCGCCTGGAGGTCGTCCCGTCGGCCATCGTGTCGTGGGGCGATTTCAAGGAGGGTTATCCCGACGGCGTGGTGCTGGCGCCCCCCGGCCGCCCCGCCAGCAGCTACGGCCGCAATCCCTATGTGCAGTACACCTCGCGGTCGTCGCCCATTCCCGGCTTCTTCGACTCCACCATCCTGGACGACCGCTACCCGGCCCTGGCCCGCACCGTGGGGGTGACGGTGGACGGCCGCAACAAGGCCTACCCGTTCAGCGTGGTGCAGGACAAAGGGGCGGTACACGACACCGTGGCCGGGGTTCCGGTGGTGGTGCTGTGGTCGCCGGGCACCGCCGATGCGCTGGACTCGCCGGTCACCGCCGAGGGAGCAGACGTCGGCTCGGCCCTGGCCTTCGACCGGCGGGTGGACGGCGAGACGCTGGAGTTCTCGCCAGCAGGCGACGGACGGTTCACCGACGACCGAACCAACTCCACCTGGAACGTGCTGGGCCAAGCGATCGAGGGCGCGCTGGCCGGTGCCCGCCTGGAACCGGTGGTACACACCAACGAGTTCTGGTTCGCGTGGTCGGCGTTCCACCCCGACGGCGAGGTGTTCGAGCCGTGATGGCCGAGGCCGGGCTGATCGTGTCGGGGCTGGTGCGGCGATGACCGTCGCGGCGAGGCTGTCGGGGCTGGTGCGGTGATGACCGTCGCGGCCGTCGTGTTGGCCGCAGGCGCCGGTACCCGGTTCGCCGGCGGCACCCACAAGCTGAGGGCGCCGTTTCGGGGGGTTACCGTGGTGCAGCACGCCCTCGGGGCCGCACTGGAGGCCGGGCTCGACGGGGTGTACATCGTGA
>JAPYOG010000264.1 GCA_028278785.1 Candidatus Poriferisocius anaerobius
ATGATGAGTTGGTCGGCGTCGTGATCGCCGGTGACGGCAAGTGTTCCCATCCGCCCATCGTACTGATCGATCGCTGGAGGGCGTAGCCTCGAACAGCGGCGGCATCGACATAAAAAGGCCCATCGTGCTGATCGATCGCTGGAGGGCGTAGCCTCGAACAGCGGCGGCATCGACATAAAAAGGCCCATCGTGCTGATCGATCGCTGGAGGGCGTAGCCTGAAGGCCGTGGCTCGATCGCTGGCCAGGCTGCTCGTACATCCCAGCCTTTGGACGACAGCAGTGCGGTTGGGATGGCGCCTGAGGCTCTTCCCCGATCCGGCATACATGAAGTTCCGAATGGTCACCATGTACGGGGATGCCGAAGCTCTGCCCCGCGCCGAAGACCTGATCACCTACCTGCGATGGTGCAAAGCCTGGGGGAGACCCCGGTAAACCAACGCTGAACCGCTGCTTTCGACGACTCAACGCGGGGGTGTGTTCTCGGTAATCCGCGCGAAGCAGCCCGGCGGGTTCACTATGGTTTGCCCCATGAGCCGGGCGCTGGTGCTGAACGCGAGCTTTGAGCCGCTGAGCGTGGTGTCCCCCCGGCGCGCCGTCGTGCTGGTGATGGCGGAGAAGGCCGAGGTTGTGCTGGAGTCCGATGAGCGGTACCGCTCCGAGCGGCTGGACCTGCCGGTGCCGTCGGTGGTCCGGCTGAGGTACTACGTGAAGGTGCCGTTCTTCCGCACCGGAGGGCTCAGCCGCCGGGGGGTGTTCGCCCGCGACGGGTACCGCTGCCAGTACTGCGGGCGCCATGCCGATTCCATCGACCATGTCCGGCCCCGCAGTCGGGGAGGAGCACACTCCTGGGAGAACGTGGTGGCGGCCTGTCGGCGGTGCAACATGGCCAAGCGGGATCGGCTGTTGTCGGAGACCCCCATGAGGCTGATGCGCCCGCCGGCCGAGCCGCCCCGCTCGGCCTGGGTGGCCTCCGCCGTCGGCCATGTGCCGTCCGACTGGCTGCCCTACCTCGACCCAGCCGCAGATTCTGTCGCCCAGTCGGCCTGATCCCTTGGTGGGCGAGGCCGGGTGGACTGCCCGTCGTTTGAGCGGGACGGTGGACGAGTTGCATGCCCTGGCCCCCGGTGCCGACACCGGGCGGGAGGTTTGGCTGATGTTGCCCACCGACACCGCTTTGGTGCTGGGCTCGGCCCAATCTGCCGAGGTTGTCGGAGGCCTGCATACGGGCGAGGGCCGAGTGGTGCGGCGCCGCAGCGGTGGAGGCGCGGTGATGGTGGATCCCGATAGCTCGGTTTGGATCGACATAGTGATCAACCGCGGCGACTCGTTGTGGGAAGACGACGTGAACCGGGCCCCACTGTGGCTGGGCGGAGTCTGGGCCGCGGCACTGGCCTCGCTGGGTGTCGCTCACGGGGAGGTGTTCGACCGCTATGAACCCGGCCCGTGGGGACGATTGGCGTGCTTCGCCAGCCGAGGCCCGGGCGAGGTGCTCATCGGAGGGGCCAAGGCGGTCGGCGTCACTCAGCGGCGCACCCGGACCATCGCACGATTCCAAACCCTCCTGTATCGCCGCTGGGATCCGGAGGAGATGTTCACCCGCCTGGCCGAGTCATCTGATCAGCTTCGAGGCGCCCTCGAAGCGGCAGCGCGCCCAGTGGCCGCACACCCCGACGAGATCCGCGCCGCGTTTGCTGCCGCCCTGCCCCGGTAGTCGGAGCACGGCGCTTTCTGCCTGAACACCGCTCTGCCGCGGCGCTGCCCCGGCGTTGTGGTTCGCAGCATTGGGTTGCGCTAGTGGGGTGTGAGGGGATAGTGTGGGGCGAAGTGGGAGAGAAGGGGAACTGCTCGAGGCTCGCAGGAGGCAATTGTGCTTACCGGTGAGCACACGCGTTCCCTGGATGACAAGGGCCGGCTGTCGCTGCCACCGGCCTTTCGCTCAGTGCTGGCCGAGGGGGCATACGTGGCCATCTACAAGCGGTGCCTCGGCATCTGGACCTCGGAGGAGGCCCGCAGCGCTCTGGAGCGGCTTGAAGCCGCCGTCCGAGCCGGTGAGGCCACTGGCGACGAGTTCCGCCGGTTCTCTTCCAGCCTGGAACTGGTGACCGTGGACGGCCAAGGCCGGTTGAGCCTCCCCGCCTCCAAGCGCGAGGTTCTGGGCTTGGGCAAGGACGTGGTGCTGGTCGGCGTGTTCAACCGCGGCGAGGTATGGGACGCGGGGCAGTGGCAGTCGCTGCAAGCCGAACTCGGCGAAGCAGACGTGGATCGGTGGTTGTGATGTGGATCCGTAGACAGACAAAGGGCTCGGTGGTCTCCATGTAGGCCCAGCCGGGAGTGCGCTTATGGGCAGTCCTCCGTCCGACGAGATGGAAGGCCCCTACTCCGCCCGCTAGCCATCTGGCACAGCCGGGGAGAAATCCCGGAGTGCGATCGCCGGGCGGAGGACTGCCGATGGGCGACATTCTTGCCGCCCGAGCACATCGGGCGCAAAAGCTGACCCTTCAACCGTCCGTCTGCTGAGCCGTCAGGGAGGTGAAAAACATGAACGGGGGGACACCGACAGCGATTGAACGTCGTTTCGTCCATCACCCCGTCATGGTGACAGAAGTGGTGGAGCACCTGTCCGCGGTCCCGTCGGGAGTCTTTCTCGACGCCACCGTGGGCGGGGGAGGTCACGCTCGGGCGCTCTTGAATGCCCGCCCTGACCTCTCGCTAATAGGCCTCGACCGTGACCCCTCCGCGGTCGAGGCCGCCACCACCGCCCTGGCCGGCCGGGCCGCCACGATCTGTCGTGCCAGCTTCGGCCATCTGGACGACGTTCTGGATTCCCTGGGCGCCGTCAGCATCGCGGGTTCGCTGTTCGACCTCGGGGTCAGCTCTCCCCAACTGGACAGGCCCGAACGCGGGTTCAGCTATCGACAAGACGGTCCGCTGGACATGAGGATGGACTGCGACCAGAAGCTGTCGGCCGACCAAGTGGTGAACGCCTGGTCGACCGACGAGTTGGCCGGGATCCTGCGGTCTTACGGCGACGAGCGCTACGCCAACCGCGTCGCCGCCGCCATCGCCTCGGCCCGGCCCATCGGCTCCACCACCGCGTTGGCCGACGTGGTTCGCGATGCCATTCCCGCTCCCGCCCGCCGCCGCGGAGGCCACCCGGCGAAGCGGGCCTTCCAGGCCATCCGCATCGCGGTCAACGATGAGCTGAATCAGATAGAGCCCGCCCTGGAGACGGCCATTGACCGGATGGCGCCCGGTGGCCGGGGGGTGGTCCTCAGCTACCACAGCGGGGAGGACCGCATCGTCAAACGG
>JAPYOG010000265.1 GCA_028278785.1 Candidatus Poriferisocius anaerobius
GATGCAAGCCTTGGTGCGGCCAGCGGCCTGGTCGGGGTAGCGGCCCCAGAAGTAGCCGGAGCTGTCGTAGTTCAAGCTCGAACCGAACTTTCCGAGCTGGCACAGAGACCCATCGATGAACCTGATCATGAATGACTCATCACCCGCAGTGAAGCCGGTCTCCACCAAGGCTGTGGGTAGTGTGGCCGAGTGTCACCGGCTGCGCTTATCGAGGGGCTGAACCCGGCCCAGATCGACGCGATCACGCGTCCCGGCGGCCCCGTTCTGGTGGTCGCCGGCGCCGGCTCGGGCAAGACCCGCGTCCTCACCCACCGCATCGCCTACCTGATCGACGAGTTGGGCGTTTCCCCGTTCGCCCTGTTGGCCATCACCTTCACCAACAAGGCGGCCCAGGAGATGAAGCACCGGGTGGGCGCCCTCGTGGGCCCGGTGGCCGACAAGATGTGGGTTAGCACCTTCCACTCGGCCTGCGCCCGGATTCTGCGCTACGAGGCCGAGGCCATCGGCTTCCCCCCAACCTTCACCATCTACGACCAGGCCGACTCGGTGAGGCTCACCCGCTACATCTGCCGGGATTTCAACCTTGATCCAAAGCGTATGCCGCCCCGGTCGGTCCATGCCGCCATCAGCGCGGCCAAGAACGAGATGATCGGCGTGGCCCAGTACAACGACCGGGCGGCCAACGTGTTCGAGCGCCGCATCGGCGAGATATACGGCGAGTACCAGCAGCGCCTCAGCCGGGCCGGGGCCATGGACTTCGACGACCTCCTGGGCGCCACCGTGGATCTGTTCCGGCGAGAGCCCGAGGTGCTGGGCCGCTACCGGCGCAGATTCGAGCATGTGCTGGTGGACGAGTACCAGGACACCAACCGGGTGCAGAACGAGCTGGTGCTGATGCTGGGCCAAGAGCACCGCAACGTGTTCGTGGTGGGCGACGCCGACCAGTCGGTGTACCGCTTCCGGGGGGCCGACATGCGCAACATCATCGATTTCGAGCGGGCGTTCGAGGATGTCGCTGTGGTGCTGTTGGAGCAGAACTACCGTTCCACCCAGCGCATTCTGAGCGCGGCCAACGCGGTGATCGCCCACAACCTCGGCCGCAAGCCCAAGAACCTGTGGACCGACCAGGCCGGGGGCGAGCCCATCGTGCGCTTCTGCGCCTCCGATGAGTATGAGGAGGCCCGCTGGGTGGTGCGGGAGGCGTACAGGCTCCACGACGACGAGCAGTGCCGCTGGGACGAGATGGCCGTGTTCTACCGCACCAACGCCCAGAGCCGGGCGGTGGAAGAGGTGCTGATGGAGGCAGGCGTGCCCTACCAGCTCATCGGGGGCACCCGCTTCTACGACCGCCGGGAGGTCAAGGACGCGCTGGCCTATCTGCGGGTGGCGGTCAACCCCGGCGACGCGGTCAGCCTGCTCCGGGCGCTGAACACCCCCAAGCGGGGGGTGGGCGAAGGGTCGACGGCCAAGCTGTCGGCATGGGCCGATGCCCATCGCCTCACCGTGGCCGACGCCCTGGCCCAGGCCCCGGAGGCCGGCGTGAAAGGACGGGCGCTGAGCGGCATAAACGCCTTTTTGAAGGTGATCGCCGAGGCCCGAGAGCGCCTGGACGACGGCCCGGCGGCGGTGCTGGAGCACTTGCTGGAAACCAGCGGGTACCTGGACCAATTGGAGGCCGAGGCGGCCAGCGAGACCACGGGCGACACCGAAGTCAGCGTGCAAGCCCAGGGCCGGCTGGAGAACCTCGACGAGCTGATCAGCGCAGCCTCGCAAAGCGACAGCGTGAGCGACTTCTTGGAGTCGGTCAGCCTGGTGTCCGACACCGACGGCATGGCCGACGATTCCATGGTGACGCTGATGACCCTGCACTCGGCCAAGGGCCTCGAGTATCCGGTTGTGTTCTTGATCGGCATGGAGGAGGGCATATTCCCCCACATCCGCTCGCTCACCGAGCCCGACGAGCTGGAGGAGGAGCGCCGCCTGGCCTATGTGGGCATCACCCGAGCCCGTCAGCGGCTGTACCTGACCCATGCCTGGCGCCGCACGCTCCACGGTGCCACGATGTACAACGCGCCGTCGCGGTTTTTGGAGGAGATCCCCGAAGAGCTGGTCGACGACCGCGGCAGCAGCCGACCCCGCTACCGGCAGTCTGGCTATGGCCGGGACACCGATCGGGAAGTCCGCTCCTTCGCCGGGCGGGAACGGATGGTGGAGGCCCCCCAAGCCTCAGCCGCCCGAGTCGAAGCCGACTCCAACCCGGTCCACCTGGTGGTGGGCGACGACGTGAACCACGCCAAATTCGGCCTCGGCGTGGTGACCGACGTGAAAGGCGCCGGCGGCGACGCCGAGATCACCGTCAACTTCACCACCGCCGGCTCGAAGGTGCTGATGGCCTCGTTCGCCCGGCTGGAAAAGGTCTGAACTGAGCCTCTTCCCGCAACAGGAGTGGAGCCTCTCCTGATCCCTCCTGGCTCTCGCAGCCCAAGGTCTCACGGAGGCAGATCACTCTGCACCCGGTCAAGGGCCGTCGTTGGCGTTGACGTCGACGATGAGGTCACCGTCGTCGCTCACCCGCACTCCGAACTGGGTCAGGCCCTCGCCCGTGGCCGAGTACACCAGGGTTTCGTCGCAGGTGTCGATGAACAGCCGCCGAGCAGCGTCCCAGTCGACCACGCATTCGCCGGGGGCGCCGGGAGACTGGACGTCGAAGGCGAACCAGCCCTTCTCTGGGTCGCCCCCGATGTGGTTGATCCAGATGCTGCGCCCCCGGCTCAGCGGCGCCCACGGCACCGGCCCCCGGTCGGCGATCTCGGCGGCCAGCGCCTCGGCGTCGCCGGCGTTGAAGTCGTCGTCGCCCAGCTTCACCTCGATCTGGTTGGAGCCGGCCAGCGACACCACGGCGAACACCAGCCCAACCCCGAGCCCGATGCTGACCACGACGTAGATCACCGTCCGCAGCGGGGTCATTTTGGGGCCCCTGGAAACGGGCATGCAGCTTCCTCGGTTCGCTCTAGCAGGTGAGATTGATCCTAGTATCGCGATGCACCGTTTGCGGTACGAGCCGTTGTCGAATCGCGCTGCGAATATGGGCAGAGCTCTGCATTGGGGAGCCTGTGGATTTATTTGAATATCAGGGAAAGCAGTTCTTCGGTTCGTACGGGATGCCGGTTTCGCCCGGCGAGGCGGTGACGACCGTCGACGGCGCGGCAGCGGCCGCCGAGCGGCTGGGAACGCCGGTAATGGTAAAGGCCCAGGTACACACCGGCGGGAGGGGCAAGGCCGGGGGTGTCAAGTTCGCCGCTGACATCGACGCCGTCCGCGTCCATGCGGCCAACATCTTGGGTCTCGACATCCGGGGCCACATCGTGGAGAACCTTTGGATCGAGAAGGCCTCCGACATCGCCGAGGAGTACTACGCGAGCTTCACCCTCGACCGGTCGGCCAAAAAGCACCTGGGGATGCTGTCGGCCCAAGGCGGGGTGGAGATCGAGACGGTGGCCGAGGAGAACCCCGACGCCATCGCCAAGATCTGGGTAAACCCGGTAGAGGGCCTCACCGAGGGTCAGTGCCGCCAGTGGGTGCTGGCCGCCAACCTCAACCCCGACGTGACCGACCAGACCGTGGAGCTGTTGTTGAAGCTGTACGAGGCCTACACCGAAGGCGATGCCGATCTGGTGGAGATCAACCCGCTGATCGTCACCCCCGAGGGCCGGGTGCATGTGCTGGATGCCAAGGTCACCCTCGACGGCAATGCCGGCTTCCGCCACGACTTGGCCCCCTTCGATGCCACCCAGCCCCGGGACGAGCGGGAGGCGGCCGCCCACGCCAAGGGCCTCCAGTATGTGGGTCTGGAGGGCTCGGTGGGGGTGATCGCCAACGGCGCTGGACTGGCCATGAGCACGGTGGACGTGGTGAACCAGGTGGGGGGCCGTCCGGCCAACTTCTTGGACATCGGCGGGGGCGCCAATGCCGACGTGATGGCCGAAGCGCTGGGGGTGATCAACAACGATCCCGACGTGCAGTCGATCTTCATCAACATCTTCGGGGGCATCACCCGGGGCGAGGAAGTGGCCAACGGCATCATCGAGGCCGTCAACCGGGTGGACATCGCCTCGCCCATCGTGATCCGGCTTGACGGTACCAATGCCGTCATAGGCTGGTCTTTGCTGGAACCGTATCTCAGCGAACGGCTGGTGATTCTGCCCACCATGTTGGAAGCGGCCCGAGAAGCCGTCGTTCTCGCAGGAGGGACTGCATCATGACCGTTCGCTTGGAGGGGAAAGCGGGCTTGGCATGAGCATCTTCATCGACGAGAACACCAAGGTGGTCTACCAGGGCCTCACCGGCAGCCAGGGCCGGTACTACGGCATGCTGAACCGGGACTACGGCACCCAGGTGGTGGCCGGCACCAACCCCAAGAAGGCGGGCGCCGACGTGGAGGGGGTGCCCGTCTTCGCCACCGTGGCGGATGCCGTTGAGGCCACCGGCGCCAACGCGTCCTGCGTGTTCATTCCCGCCGCCGGAGTGCGCGGCGCGGTGCTCGAGGCCGCCGAGGGCGGGGTGGAGCTGATCGTGGTCATCACCGAGGGCGTGCCCATGCACGACGAGGCCTACTTCTACAACAAGCTCAAGGCCGACTATCCCGGCGTGCGGCTGCTGGGGCCCAACTGTCCCGGTCTCATCAGCCCCGGCAAGGCCAATATCGGCATCACCGCCGGCCACATCGCCAAAGCGGGCGGCCCGGTGGGCATCGTGAGCCGCTCGGGCACCCTCACCTACCAGGCGCTGTACGAGTTGAAGCAGAAGGACATCGGCTGCACCACCTGTGTGGGCATCGGCGGCGACCCGGTGCCGGGCACCTCGTTCATCGACTGCCTGGCCGCCTTCGAGGACGATCCCGAGACCGAGGCGGTCATGATGATCGGCGAGATCGGCGGGTCGGCCGAGGAGGAGGCCGCCGAGTTCATCGCCGCCAACGTGACCAAGCCGGTGGTGGCCTACATCGCCGGGCTCTGCGCTCCGCCGGGCAAGAAGATGGGCCACGCCGGCGCCATCGTGTCGGGGGGCAAGGGCACCGCCCAGGCCAAGGTGGACGCCCTGGCGGCCGCCGGCGTCCACATCGGCCAGAGCCCCAGCGAGGCCGGCGAAATCATGGCCGAGGTGGTGGCCGCGCTCTGAGGCGCTGCGCTTGTCCGGGCGGCCGGCGAAACGACATCCCGGGCAGCCCGCGAGGCGGGTGGTAGGTTCGGCTCGATGCGACTAGCGGTGCTGGCCTCGGGCAGTGGGACGATCCTCGACGCCATGGCCCGCAGTGGTTTGCCGATCTCGCTGGTTCTGGTTGACCGACCCTGCGAAGCCGAGAAAGCAGCGGCCGATCATGGCTTGGAGTGTGAGCTGGTGGAGCGAACCAGCTTCGGTCCCGATTTCGACCGGGGGGACTACACCCGGCAGGTGGCAGAGCGGCTGTTGGCCGCCCAGATCGAGCTGGTGGCCATGGCCGGGTTCGGCACGGTTTTGGATCAGCCGATTCAGGACGCCTACGGGGGGCGCATCTTGAACACCCACCCGTCGCTGCTTCCCTCCTTCCCCGGGTGGCACGCGGTGCAAGACGCCATGGACTACGGGGTCAAGGTCACCGGCTGCACCGTGCATGTGGCCACCCTGGAGGTGGACGCCGGGCCGATCCTGGCCCAGCAGGCCGTGGCCGTGGCGCACGGGGACACGGTGGACACATTGCACGAACGCATCAAGGCGGTGGAGCGCGATCTCTACATCCGCGCTGTCAGGGAGATCATCGATCGGGGATATGTCCTATGAACCAAGTAGCTGGCCGCACGCCCCGGGCGCTGGTGTCGGTGTATGACAAGACCGGGGTGATCGATCTGGCCCAGCGGCTGGTGGCCCTGGGCTGGGAGATCGTCTCCAGCGGGGGCACCTCAGCCGCACTGGCCGATGCGGGAGTGCCGGTGACCCCGGTGGAGCGGGTGACCGGTGCCCCGGAGATGCTTGGCGGTCGGGTCAAGACCATCCATCCCGTGATTCACGGGGGCTTGTTGGCCGACCTGTCGAACCCCGCCCATGTGAGCGACCTGGCCGATCGGGGAATCACGCCCATCGACTTGGTGGTGTGCAATCTGTACCCGTTCCGCTCCGATCCCTCGGTGGAGATGATCGACATCGGCGGACCGGCCATGGTGAGGGCCGCGGCCAAGAACCACGAGCGGGTCGGCGTGGTGGTGCAGCCTTGCGACTATGGCGCAGTGCTGGAGGAATTGGAGCGCGGGGGCGGGCTGTCGGACGCCACGCGGCGGCGGCTGGCCCGGGCCGCCTATGCCCACACCAGCGCCTACGACGCGGAGATCGTCGACTGGCTGTCCGGCGCTGGAGACGAAGGACTTCCGCCGACGGTGGCCCTGACCCTGGAACGCCGAGAGGTGCTGCGCTACGGCGAGAACCCCCATCAGACCGGGGCCCGCTACGCGATTGCCGGCCAGTCGAGCTGGTGGGACCAAGCCCAGCAGCTCCAGGGCAAGGCCATGTCGTACCTGAATGCCTTCGATGCCGACGCCGCCTGGCGGCTGGCTCACTCACTGGGCGATGACCCGGCCTCCGTGGTGGTCAAGCACGCCAACCCCTGCGGGGCGGCCGTGGCCGAAGGCATCGCCGCCGCCTACCAGCGGGCCCACGAGTGCGATCCGGTCTCGGCCTTCGGCGGCATCGTGGCCGTCAACCGCCCGGTGACCGCGGCGATGGCCGAGGCCATGGCCGATGTGTTCACCGAGGTGCTCATCGCCCCCGACTATGAGGAGGCTGCCCTGGCCCTGCTGGCGAGGAAGAAGAACCTCCGTGTGCTCCACGCCCCCCCGCCTGGGACTGCGGCGCTGGAAATCCGCACTCTCGGGGGTGCCGCTCTGGTGCAGACCCCTGACACCGTGACCACGGATCGCTCAACCTGGAAAGTCGTGACCGAGCGGGTGCCCACCGACGAGCAGTGGGCCGACTTGGAAATGGCCTGGCGGGTGGCGGCCCGGGTTGGGTCCAACTGCATCGTGTTGGCCAAAGACCGCCAGGCGGTGGGAATCGGCGCCGGCCAGCAGAACCGGCGCGACGCGGGGCGCATCGCGGCTGAGAAAGCGGCCGGCAGGGCCGCTGGCGGGGCCTGTGCCAGCGACGCCTTCTTCCCGTTCCGCGACGGTCTCGACGCCGCCGCCGAGGCCGCCTGCGCCACCGTCATACAGCCGGGCGGCTCAGTGCGCGACCATGAGGTGATCGACGCCGCCAACGCTCACGGCATGGCCATGGTGTTCACCGGCGAACGCCACTTCCGCCACTAGCCTCGCCTAAAGAGATCCGCAGCTCCTCAGCATTTCCGCAATCCGGATTGGCGCTTCAGGTCGGTTCAGCGTGTACAGGTGGATGCCGGGGGCACCCGCGTCCAGCAGGGACTGTGACAGCTCGGCGGCGGCCTCGGAGGCGGCGGCTATGCGGTCGGCGCCGGAGAGCGCTTCTAGGCGGGCGAACAGCGCTTCGGGCAGTGTGGAGCCGTTCATTGCGGCATAGCGGCGGATGCTCTGGGGCCAGATCACCGGCATCACGCCGGGGATCACCGGCCGGCGGCATTCCCGCTGGGCCAGCTCAGCGCAGAGCCGCACATAGGCGGCGGGGTCGAAGAAGAACTGGGTGACGGCGAAGTCGGCCATGCCCAGCTTGGCTGCCAGGTGCCTGCGGTCGGAATCCCGGTCAACCGAGCGGGGGTGGACCTCGGGATGGGCTGCCACCCCCACACTGAAGCCGGCGGGATGAGCCCGCACCACCTCCACCAGCTCAGCGGCATAGCGGAAGTCGCCGCTGATGGCCGAACCGTCGGGAGGGTCTCCCGCCAGGGCCAAGATGTTCGCCACCCCGGCGGCGGCGTAGTCGTCCAGCAAAGCGGCCACGCCGGCCCTGGTGTGGCCCACACAGGTGAGATGCGCCATGGCCGGGAAGGGCCAGTCTGAGCAGATGCCCCTCACGATGTCGCGGGTGCGGTCGTGGCCGTCACCGCCCACTCCGCAGGTCACCGACACGAAGGAGGGCGCCAGCGCGGCCAACTCGTCCAGCGTCTCGTCCAACTGCTTGCGGGCGACCTCGTCAGCCGGGGGGAAGAACTCGAACGACAGCGTGGCCCCGCCGCCCAGCAAGTCGGAAATCCGCGTCATCGCAAGAAGGTGTCATCGCAAGGAGGTGTCATCGCAAGAAGCGTATGGTCCGGTCGGCGGCGATCCGGCATTGGTGGAGCAGCTCCCGACAGTCCTAGCAGGTACTTGATTCTTGGCTTCGCTGCCCGAGAAAGCTCGTCGGTATGCTCGCTGGGCATGGGTGACAAGATCAGTGTCGGAGCAAACGGCAGCCTCATCGTCTCCGACAACCCCATCATTCCGTTCATCGAGGGCGATGGCACCGGGGTGGACATCTGGCCGGCGGCAAAGCGCGTTTTAGACGCTGCCGCTGCCAAACACGGACGCAAGATCGAGTGGGTCGAAGTGCTAGCCGGGGAGAAGGCCTTCAACGAGACCGGCGACTGGCTCCCTCAGGACACCATCGAGAAATTCACCGAGTATCTGATCGGCATCAAGGGACCGCTGACCACTCCGGTGGGGGGTGGTTTCCGCAGCCTCAACGTGTCGATTCGCCAGATCATGGATCTGTACGTGTGCCTGCGCCCGGTGCGCTGGTTCACCAACGTGCCTTCGCCGGTGAAGAGCCCCCATCTGGTGGACATGGTCATATTCCGCGAGAACACCGAAGACATCTACGCCGGCTTGGAAGTGGAGGCCGGCACTCCCGCGGCGGACAAGCTGCGCGGCCTTTTGCACGACGCCCTGGGATGGGACCTGCCCGACGACGCGGGCGTGGGTGTGAAACCGGTGTCCAAATCGGGGTCGCAGCGCCTTCAGCGGGCCGCGCTCAACTATGCGGTTCGGCGGAAGCGCAAGCGGGTTCACCTGGTACACAAGGGCAACATCATGAAGTACACCGAGGGCGCTTTCCGCAACTGGGGCTACGAGTTGGTGCGGGAGGAGTTCTCCGATGTGGCCGTTGGCTGGGACGACTGCGGCGGCGATGCCGGCGACAAGATCCTGGTGCAGGACACCATTGCCGACATCGCCCTTCAGCAGGTGCTCACCCGTCCGGCCGAGTTCGACGTGATCGCAACCATGAACTTGAACGGCGACTACCTGTCCGACGCCCTCGCCGCCCAAGTGGGGGGCATCGGCATCGCTCCGGGGGCCAACATCAACTATGTGACCGGCCACGGCGTGTTCGAGGCCACGCACGGAACTGCGCCCAAATATGCAGGACAAGACAAGGTGAACCCCTCGTCGGTGCTGTTGTCGGGCGTTTTGATGTTCCAGCACCTGGGCTGGGACGATGCCGCCGACGACATCGTCAGCGCGGTGGAGGCCACCATCGGCGAGAAGATCGTGACCTACGATTTCGCCCGCCTGATGCACGGGGCCACCGAGGTGAAGTGCTCGGAGTTCGCGTCTGCCATCGCCGACCGGCTCTAGCCGTCTCACTGCCCATCTTTTCTGATCTTTCACCACACAAAGGAGACCTGCCGGTGAGCGAAACCAACTCGGCGCTTCGCCATGACAACCATGAGCGGCCAGTTCGTGTGGCGGTGACCGGCGCGGCCGGCCAAATCGGCTACAGCCTGCTGTTCCGCATTGCCAGCGGGCAGATGCTCGGCCCAGATGTGCCGGTGGTGCTCCAAATGCTGGAAATCCCCCCGGCCATGGGAGCGCTGGCCGGCGTGGCCATGGAACTGGACGACTGCGCCTTTCCCCTGCTGGCCGGCAAGGTGTGTACAGACGATGCCTACGAGGCATTCGCCGATGTGGACTATGCCCTGTTGGTGGGGTCGCGGCCCCGGAGCAAGGGCATGGAGCGCCGCGACCTGCTGGAAGCCAACGGTGCCATCTTCACCACCCAGGGCAAGGCGCTGGCCGCCGGTGCAGCCGACGATGTGCGGGTTCTGGTGGTGGGCAACCCGGCCAACACCAACTGCCTCATCGCCATGCACAACGCCGAGGGCATAGGCGCCGAGCGTTTCACGGCCATGACCCGTCTCGACCACAACCGAGCGGTAGCGCAACTCTCGGCCAAGCTGGGGGTGACCGTGGGAGAGGTGAGCCGGATGACCATCTGGGGCAACCACTCCGCCACCCAGTATCCCGACCTGTTCAACTGCCGGGTGGCCGGCCGGTCGGCCGCCGAGGCGGTGGGCGCCCAGGCGTGGATCGCCGATGAGTTCATTCCCGCGGTGCAGCAGCGGGGAGCGGCCATCATCGAGGCACGGGGCCTGTCCAGCGCGGCCTCGGCCGCCAGCGCCGCCATCGATCACGTTCACGACTGGGTACACGGAACCTCCCCGGGCGACTGGGTGAGCATGGCGGTGCCCTCCGACGGTTCCTACGGGGTGCCCGAGGGCCTCATCTCGTCGTTCCCCTGCACCGCTGCCGACGGCCAGTGGTCGATCGTGGGCGGCTTGGAGCTGAACGACTTCTCCCAATCCCGCCTCGACGCCACCGTGGCCGAACTCTCCCAAGAGCGCGACACCGTGGCCGAACTGGGCCTGATCTAGGCCATCACCTGGCCGTCGGGATGGCGGGACCCAGAGTGGAAAGCGGCACTGCCCCTCAAATTGCGAATTGAATTAGGCTCTGATCCCGAAAGTAAAAGTAATCCAAATACGAAATAAAGGCTTTCCGAATCACCAATTCTGCCTCTAGGATCAAGCAATGCCCGCTCGTGTGCAGCGCCGCGCCCTTGAGATCGTTCTAGACCGCCTGGCCGATGAGCCGGTGGTGGCTTTGCAAGGGCCGCGCACGGTGGGCAAGTCAACGCTGCTGCACGAGTTGGCCCAACACCACGCGGTTCAGGTGATCGACCTGGACGAGCCGGCGATACGCGATGCCGTTGAGTCCGATCCGGCGACCTTCATGGCCAGTCCACCCCCCGTCTGCGTGGATGAGTTCCAGAAAGCTCCTGCGGTATTGGATGCCATCAAGGCGGAGCTCAATCGCCGTCTCGCTCCTGGCCGGTTCGTGATCACCGGCTCAACCCGGTTCGATGCGCTTCCCAGGGCAGCCCAGGCGTTGACCGGTCGAATCCATGTAGTCGACTTGCTGCCGTTCTCCCAGGGGGAGATCGACGGTCGCCCGGAGGATTTCCTCCGAACGGCCATAGCAGACCCTGATTCGCTCGTGGGCTCACATCGGTTCATGTCGAGCCGCGACGACTATGTCGAGCGCATATGCCGCGGCGGGATGCCGTTGGCCGTTGTTCGCAGCGGCGAGTCCCGCAATCGGTGGTTTGACGACTATATGCGGGTTTCGCTGGCCCGCGATGTGCTGGATCTGGCCAAGATCCGACAGGGGGCATTGCTCCCTGAGTTGCTGCGCCGACTGGCGGGACAAACCGCCCAAGTGCTCAACATGGCTGCTGCCGGCCGGGCCGCGGGTCTAGAGCCCCGCACCGCCGAGGCCTACACCAAGCTATTGGAGGACCTGTTCCTGGTCCGCCGCCTCCATGCATGGGGGAGGACTCTTCGAGCGCGTTCTGCTGCTTCTCCAAAGCTCCACGTTGTTGACGCCGGCGTAGCCGCCCGCCTTCTCCGGCTCACTCCAAAACGACTTGCCAACCTTGATCCGGCGGCGTTGAGCGAATTCGGACATCTGCTCGAGACGTTCGTGGTGGGGGAGCTCATCAAACAGGTGTCTTGGAGCGGAGGAATCAGCAATATCGGCCATTGGCGAACCCATGATGGTCACGAAGTCGACTTCATCGTCGAGCACGAAGACGGCATGGTCACCGCATTCGAGGTGAAGGCAGCACCTCGAATATCGGCGAAAGACGCCCGAGGCCTGCGAGCCTTGCGCAATTCGCTTGGTGGGGCATTCAACTCCGGCATCATCTTGACTACCGGAGAACTCGCATACCGACTCGACGACGACATCGTCGTTGTTCCTGTTGAGCGACTCTGGAAGTGACGGCCTGAAATCAGAGGAGTCGGCTAGGCTCCTTCCATCTTTTCACAGGGCTGCTGTTCGCTTTAGCCGTGGGCAACTCGGGCTTGGTCTAGTTGGCCGACATTCCTCCTGCTGGTCCCCACGGCGGCGATGGGCCGCGCATCGCCCGGGCGCTGGGTATCGACCCCGATACCGTTCTGGATTTGTCGCAGAGCCTCAACCCGTTTGCCCCCGACCTTGCTCCGGTGCTCGCTCGCCATGTTGACGCCGTGGGGCGGTATCCCGATCCGGCCGACGCGGCTGCGCTCTTGGCCGAAGCGATCGGCGTCGACTCGCAGCGCCTGATGCTGACCAACGGGGGGAGTGAGGCCATCTGGTTGGTGGCGCAAGAGATCGGCGGCCGGGTGTGGGCAGAACCCGAGTTCGGCCTGCATCCCCGCAGTTCCGACGGACCGGTGTGGCGCAGCGATCCCAACAATCCCAGCGGGCGCTTGGCCGACCCCGACGACGCAGCAGACGTGTGGGATGAGGCGTTCTACCCGCTGGCCGCCGGGCGGTGGACGGCGGGGCGGACCGGTGTCGTGGTGGGTTCGCTGACCAAGGTGTTTGCCTGCCCCGGGCTGCGGCTGGGCTACATCATCGCCGACGATGTGGAGCGGTTCGCCCGCCATCAGCCCCAGTGGTCGGTGAACTCGCTGGCGGTGTCGGTGCTGCCGGAGTTGCTGGATTTGGCGGATCTGGCTGGCTGGTCGGAGGCCATCGCCGCCGCTCGCAAGGAGTTGGCCGAAGTGTTGCGGCGTTTCGGCTTCGCGGTGGAGGCTGCCGATGCGCCCTGGATGCTGGTTCATGCCCCTGGATTGCGGGAGCGCTTGGCCCCATTTGGGGTGGTGGTTCGGGATTGCTCCAGTTTCGGGATGCCGGAGCATGCGCGGGTTGGGGTGCCCGATTCTGATGGGCTGGCTCGATTGGAGTCGGCTATTGGAGTCGGCTATGCTGCCCAGCGGCGTGGAGGCGAAGTCCGGTTAGATTCCGGCACTGTCCCGCAACGGTGAACTGGCCCTGAGCCAGCGAGTCCGGTCGAGCTTTGCGCCGAAACGAGCCATAAGCCCCGAGGGTTGGGTTGGCTCGAGGGCAGAGCACCTGCCGATCGAGCTTCCGTTCCTCGATCCACAGGAGGTGTTGCATGCCCCCATGTTTGTTCCGACCTTTCTTTGCGCTGCTGGTTGCCCTCGCCTTGGTTGTGAGTGCCTGTGGCAGCGATGACGATGGCCCTGCGGCCCAGGTAGTAGAGGAATCTGCCCCCGAGGCGGCGCCGACCGAGGCTGCGCCGTCCCCGACTGAGGATCTGGCGCCGACCGAGGAGGCTGCCCCTGAGGCGGCGCCGACAGAAGCCCCGCCCGCGCATCCCCAGCGGATCGTGTCGCTGTCGCCGACTGCCACCGAGATATTGTTCGCCATCGGCGCTGGCGATCAGGTGATCGCTGTTGACCAATACTCCTACTACCCGCCAGAGGCCCCTGTCACCGACTTGTCGGGATGGGATCCCAACGTGGAGGCGGTGCTCTCCTATGAGCCCGATTTGGTGGTGATCTCCAACGACTCCAACGAGCTGGTGGCCGGTATGGAAGCGGTTGGCATCGATGTGCTCTTGAACCCCGCTCCGGCCGACTTCGAGGGCGGATACGCGGCGATCGCCGACATTGCGGTGGCTGTGGGCCGAGTGGACGAGGCTGCCGCTCTAGTGGCCGACTTGCGAGGCGAGATAGATGCAGCCCTCGCAGGTGCCCCCAACGTGCCGATTCGGATTTACCATGAGCTGGGCGAGACGCATTACTCGGCCAGCTCGAACAGCTTCATCGGCGCGGTCTACGCCGCCATGGGCACCATCAACATCGCCGACGAAGCCGATGTCGACGGCTACGGGTTCCCTCAGCTCACCGAGGAGTACATCGTCGAGGCCGATCCCCAGCTGATCGTGATCACCGACCAGGTGGCCTACACCGCCGAGGATGTGGCGGCTCGGCCCGGTTGGGGCGAGGTGTCGGCGGTCCGCGACGGCAACATCGTGGTGGTGAACGCCGACATCGCCTCCCGGTGGGGACCGCGACTGCCCCAGTTCATCGCCGCGGTAGCTGAAGCCCTGCAAACGGTGGCCGTACCGGTTTCGTAGGCGTCCAGAGGTACTGCGATGGCCGAAGCCTCCCTTCCGACGACCGCAATGGCGGAACCCGACGCGGTCCAAGTGTCGGTACGGCGGGCATTCGGAATGTCGGTCGGGGCCGTGGTCACCGGGGTTGCGGTGCTGGTAGCGGTGGGCTTGCTCAGCGCCTCCAGCGGTGCCGCCGGTCTGCCGGTGGGCGGGGTATTCGGTGCCTTGTTCGACTGGATCCCCCTAGTCGGTGTCGAGTCGTCGCTGTCGGTCACCCAGGAGAACATCCTGTTCGAGATCCGGCTTCCCCGACTGGTGCTCGGGATGCTGGTGGGTGGATCTCTAGGCGTGGCTGGTGCCTCCTATCAGGGGGTGTTCCGCAACCCGCTGGCCGACCCTTATCTGCTGGGCGTATCCGCCGGGGCGGGCTTCGGCGCGGTGCTGGCCTTGGGAT
>JAPYOG010000266.1 GCA_028278785.1 Candidatus Poriferisocius anaerobius
CCTTCACCACGCTGCGCCCCGGCGCCGGTCGGGGTTCCGGTGAATATCACATCGCCGGGGCGCAGCGTGGTGAAGGTGGACAGGTAGTGAATCTGGTAGGCGATGGAGTACTTCATGGTGGCGGTGGTGTCGTCTTGGCGCAGTTCTCCGTTGACCCGGGTGGTGAGATGGAGCCCATCCATGTCGCCGATCTCATCGATGGGCACCAGCCATGGGCCGAGCGCCCCTGATGACTCCCAGTTCTTGCCCTGGGTGACATTGAACTTGGCATGGCGTACCCAATCGCGGATCGTGCCCTCGTTGCCCAGGGTGAGCCCGGCGATGTGGCTGCGGGCTTCGGAGATGGGGATTCGCCGCCCGGTCTTGCCGATCACCACTGCGAGCTCGCCCTCGTAGTCGAGTTGCGGGCTTTCCGGGGGGCGGACCAGCGGACGTTGGTGTCCGGTGAAGGAGTCGGGGAACCGGATGAAAACCGATGGATAGGCGGCATCGGCCCGGTCGGCGTACTCCGCGGCCCGCCCGCCGTAGTTCACGCCGACGCAGAGGATCTTTTTCGGCCAGGGAATCAGCCGCTCAAAGGTGATCTCTTCAACAGGGTCATCGCCGACATCGCCGGCGTGGGATCGGGCTTCTTCGATCCGATCAGCGGCGATCAGCTTTTGAAGATCGGCAATGCCGGTCATCCGGCGACCAAGGTCGACAACCCCTTCGGTGCCCATCACTCCAAAGGTGGCCTTGTCGTTGATCGAATAAGACAGGAGACGGGTCATCGGACTCCGTTCGAGAGAGGTGATCGGCCTGCAAAGCCTGAGATGGTGAACATGTTAATCATCTTGATAGGATTGGAGCAATCCCTGATGCCCGCCCTGGAGTACCGCTCTTGCCACACATCACCATCGAGCATTCCGAGAACCTGGTTGAGCACCACGACATCGGCGCGCTGGTTGCCGCGGTACACGCCGCTGCCCTTGATCATGGACTTCCCGAGTTGGCTGCCCTGCGGACTCGAGCGGTGTCGCGCCAGCACTACCGCGTAGCCTCTGGTGATCCTCTCTTCGGTTTCGTGGCCATCACCTGTCGGATCGCGCCGGGGCGCGACGCGGCGGCCAAGCACTCATTTCTCGAGCAAGTGCTCGACGCGGCGGAGGCCCAGATGGAATCCGAGGGCGGTCCATTGCACGTCGCCTGGTCGATCGATGTCACCGAGGTCGACCCTGAATTCCGGATCAACCGCAACCGGGTCCGAGACGCGCTGGAGCGGAGCTGATGGCCTCTGCCGCCCACACGTTTGAAGAGAACCTCGAGGCGGCCACCCGGCACTTGGCCCGCTTCGCCGAAGCGCCACTGCCCCACATCATCGGTGCCGACACGCCACTGTCGAGTTCGGGCGAGACGTTCGCCAACGCCTCCCCGATCGACGGCGGGCACCTCGCCGACGTGGCTTCGGGAAACGCCGCCGACATTGACGCCGCGGCCCGGGCCGCCGCCGCGGCCTTCGATGCGTGGAGCGCCACCCCGGGCACCGAGCGCAAGCAGATCCTCCACCGAATTGCCGACGTGATCGCCGAGCGAGCCCACCAGATCGCGGTCACCGAGTGCGTGGACACCGGCCAGGCCATCCGCTTCATGTCCTCAGCGGCGCTTCGTGGCACAGAGAACTTCCGGTTCTTTGCCGACCAGGCGCCTGGCGCGGCCGATGGGCTGTCGTTGCCGTCTGCTGATCACGTCAACTACACCACCCGCCATCCCATCGGGCCGGTCGGTGTGATCACGCCGTGGAACACCCCGTTCATGCTCTCGACTTGGAAGATCGCCCCCGCGCTGGCCGCCGGCTGCACCGTGGTACACAAGCCCGCCGAATGGAGTCCGCTCACCGCGCAGCTTCTGGCAGATGCCGCGCTCGAAGCCGGGCTGCCCCCGGGTGTCCTGAACGTCGTCCACGGGCTGGGGGAAACAGCCGGCAAGAGCCTTACCGAGCACCCCGACATCAAGGCCATCGCCTTCGTGGGCGAGTCGGCCACCGGCTCGCACATCCAGGCTCAGGGGGCGCCCACCCTCAAGCGGGTGCATTTCGAGCTGGGGGGCAAGAACCCGGTGATCGTCTTCGACGACGCCGATCTGGAGCGAGCACTGGACGCGGTGATCTTCATGATCTACAGCCTCAATGGCGAGCGTTGCACGAGCTCGTCGCGGGTGTTGATCCAAGAGTCGATCTACGAGCAGTTCACCTCTCGGATCGCCGACAAGATGGCCAAGGTGCCTGTCGGACATCCGCTCGATCCCAATTCGGTGATCGGCCCCCTCATCCATTCCCGCCACCTCGACAAAGTGTGCAGCTATGCCGATGTGGCAGCGGCTGAGGGCGCCGACGTCATCTGGGGTCATGGCTGGTCCGACGCCCCGCCCGGGGGGAACTGGATGGTCCCCATGCTGTTCACCGGCGCCCGCTCCGACATGCGCGTCGCCCGAGAGGAGATCTTCGGCCCGGTGCTCACCGCCATTGCGTTCTCCGATGAGGCCGATGCGACAAAGATCGCCAACGACGTTCCCTACGGGCTGGCCGCCTACTTATGGACCAGCGACGTCGGGCGAGCCCATCGGGTGGCAAATGCGCTGGATGCGGGCATGATCTGGGTGAACTCGCAAAACGTCCGCCACCTGCCCACCCCGTTCGGCGGGACCAAGGCGTCGGGGATCGGCCGCGACGGCGGCGACTGGAGCTTCGACTTCTACATGGAGACCAAGAACATCAGCATCGCCCTCGACACCCACAACATCCCCAAACTGGGAGGCTAGGGACTATGAGCCTGTACTACGTGCAGAAGTTCCTCTACCAGCTCAACCGCGACGAAGCCCTGCAAGAGCAATACGATGCCGATCGGCGCGGCGTGCTCACCGGGTATGAGCTGACCGATGAGGAGGTCGAGGCCCTAGTGGCACCCGACATCGGGCTGTTGTTCCACCTCGGAGTGAACGGCCAGATCCTCATGCACTTCGCAGCTCTGCATCAGATCGAGTGGACCGATTACCTCCAGCGCATGGGAGACGGCATCGCCAAGCACGGCCCAGTGCGCGAGGGGGTGTACGCCATGACCGGCTACGAGGGAGTGGGGGAGGCTTGATGGCGCTCGTCTACGCCGGAGTTTGCAGCCATGCCCCCGGTATCACCGGCCGGGCCGACCAGGCCGACCCCGACGTTCGCGACGGGCTCTATGCCGCCTTTCACCGGATGCGAGAAGACATCGAGGCCAGCGGTGCTGAGGCGCTGATCGTGGTCGCCGCCGAGCATTTCGCCAACTTCTTCATGGACAACATGCCCAGCTTCGCCATCGGCCTGGCCGACTTCTACGACGGGCCCATCGAAGACGCCCAGTGGCTGGGCATCGACAAGTTCTGCGCCCCCGGCAACCGCGACCTGTCGCAGCGGATCATCGTCGAGGTGATGCAGACCTCCGACGTGGCCTATGCCGAGGAGTGGAAGTTCGACCACGGCATCGCCGTCCCCCTGCACTTTCTGACCCCCAGCTTCGATATGCCCATCATCCCGGCCAACATCAACTGCCAGGGACCGCCGCTCACCCCCCTGCACCGGTCCTGGGCCTTCGGGGAGTCGCTCCGCCGAGCCGCCGACGCCGTTCCTGAGAAGATCGCCATTGTGGGCACCGGCGGCATATCCCACTGGCCCGCCACCCCCGACTCCGGCAAGATCAACGAGGCCTGGGACCGCGACTTCCTCGACCGATGGTGCCGAAACGACCGGGACGCACTGCTCGCCTACGACGACTTGACCGTGTACGCCGACGCAGGACAAGGCGGGTTCGAGATCAGGACCTTCATCTGCATCAGCGCAGCCGCCGCAGGGGCCCCCGGCACGGTCCACTTCTGCGAACCCATCCCCATCTTCGCCGTCAGCTGCACCATTGCCAGCTACGACCTATAGGGCGGCGATCCGATGCCCAAGTCGACCTGAGGGGCGGCTCACAAGTCGGCCAAAGGGGACCGATCGGTGCCGTCGAGGGTGATGCTGCCGACCGGAAGCACAGAGACCTCGTGCCACAGTCGCAGTTGGATCTGGCCGCCCAACTCGCCGACCATCGCCAAGAACGAGTCGAAGATGGCCAGATGCGTCGGGTGGGAGCGGGACCAGGCTTCCAGCGACGCCAAGTCTCGGAACCATCCGACGAAGCTCGTGGATTCCAGGTCCTCCCCGTCGAGGGTCTGCTCGTGCAGGAAGCGGCTGGATAAGCAGCCGGCGTCGTGGTTTCGAGCGAGGAACTCGATGCCTGCGGTCAAGTTGGGGACTACCTGCTCGAAGTACAGGCGGCGCTCGATGTCACCGCAGTACTGCCAGATCTGCCCTGACCGGATGAGGCAAAGGTTGGCAGGCAGCGGTGCCGCTGGCTCGGCGGCGAGATCTGAGTCGGCGCTGGCCGGAATGCGGTCGCGGGCCGCGCCCCAGTACTCGTGAACATCAGTGGGACCTACCGGGCTCAGGTTCCGCACGCCCGGGGTTTCCTCCCCGGTGGAGTGCAGAGTCTCCCAGCGGTCGGCGGGAATGGTCGCGGTCTCTTCCAGCACTCCGGGCAAGGACATGGCCGCAATAACTTCAGCGCGCTCCCGCCAGCGGCGGTAGGCGCCGGGATCGTCCCAGTAGCCGAGATACACCGCTGTGGGGACTTCTTCGTTGGCAACTCGGGCCCGCTCCAGGTGCGAAGGCGTGTCGTCGCCGGTGGTGAGCGCCGCCCGCATTTCGCTGGCAGAGGAAGTCGAGTCTGGATTTCGGGTGAAGAACATGGAATAGACAGTCACCTCGGGGAGTCCGACTGCGGTCCAAGCGGGGGCCTGCGGGGTGTGCCCTTCTGGTCGGTTGGCGGTCATGGATCCTCCGTTGTAGAGCCATTTCGGTCATTGGGATCGACTGCGGCTGCTTCAGTCTTGCCGAGATAGGCCGCTTGAAGTCGATCAGGCTGGCCGCGCACTTCTGAAGCCCTGCCCTGGAGCGCCACCGATCCCCGGGCAAGGACAGTGGCGTATTGGCCCAAGGCCAGAGCTCGGTCGGCGAACTGCTCCACGAGCAGCACCCCTATTCCGTCCGCTGCCATGGCGGCGACCGCTGCCAGCATCCGATCAACGATGCCGGGGGCTAAGCCCAATGAGAGCTCGTCGATCAGCAGCACTCGGGGTTGCTGCAATAGCGCCCGCCCCAGCACGACCATTTGCTGCTCGCCCCCCGACAGGCTTGCCGCCTTTACCGTGGCGCGGCGCCGCAATTCCGGAAACAGGTCGAATGCCTGATGCGGCCGATGCGCTGCAACGAGGAGGTTCTCCTCCACGGTGAGGTTGGGGAATACCGTCCGGCCCTGCTGCACATAGGACAATCCGAGTGCCACTCGCCGCCGTCGAGATAGTCGAGTGATATCGGTCCCGCCCATGAGAACCCGGCCTTTGCTGGTGGGAATGACGCCGCTGATGCCGTCTAGCAGGGTGGACTTTCCCACTCCGTTAGCGCCCAACAACACCGTCACCTCTCCCGCCTGCACCGTAAGGTCGACTCCCCGGATGACGGGCTGGCCCACGCGGTCGACCTGCAATTCTTCGACGCTTAGCACCGCTTCTGGTACTGAGGCTGCTGGCGGGGTCACGATGCCCGTCCCAGATAGGCGGCCACGACATCGGGGTTGGACAGAACTTCCGAGGGGGTGCCGGCCGCTATGACCCGGCCGAAGTCCAACACGATCGCGGTGTCGCACAGCGAGGCCACCACGTCCAAGTCGTGCTCGATCAACAACACTGCGGTGCCCAGTGTGGTCGGGACTTGGGCGAGGGCATGGACAAATCGCTCCCTTTCGTGTCCGGCCAGCCCGGCGACTGGCTCGTCCAGCAGTACGGCCTTTGGCCGGGAGATGATCGTTCCGCACACCTCCAAGATCCTCCGAGAGCCCACATCCAAAGCGCCGACCGGAGTTGAGGCGGACGGTAGGGAAAACCACGAGCCCGCCTCTTCGACCGGCAGCCCGGACCCGGAACAGGCGAGATCCAGATAGCCGCCCACAGTCAAGTCGCGGGGGTAAAGGCCCTGCTGAAAGGTCCGCCGCATGCCCATCCGGGCTCGCTTGCGAGGGGGCAGCGAGGAAATGTCCACCCCGTCGAGCAACACCCGCCCATGGCTGCTGGCAAGAAAACCGCTCACGAGGTCGACCAAGGTGGACTTGCCGGCGCCGTTCGGGCCGATCACACCGACGAACTGCCCCTCGGCGACCGTCAAGCTGACGTCCTCGAGGGCTTGCACCGCGCCATAGGACACAGAGATGTTCGAGATGTCGAGCATTGGGCCGTCCCCGCGAAGTCGCGACAGCCGGCACGCCGGGAGGGAACTGGCGACCGTGCTGCGGTCGGGTGTTTCGCGGGGACGGCCCAGCCGGCTGACGATGGTTCGCAGGGCTGCCGACAGGCCGCCCTCGCCCTGGCTCAGCGCCAACACGCCTCCGACGGCGAAGATCATGGGGGCGATGTCTTGGGGAAGCCCGAGATCGCTGAGGAAATTCGGAATCAGGCGGCTGAACAGCCCGGCAAGCAATGCGCCCTCGAAGTGGCCGGCGCCGAACATGAGTGCCGACGTCAATATGGTCATGGACTCGATCGGCTGGAAGCTGGCTGCGCTGACGATCCCATGGAGCGCGACCAAAAGGGCGCCTCCGAGCCCGGCAATGGCCGCGCTGACTGCGAATGCGGACAGCTTGGTTCTCACCACGCTGCGGCCCATGGCCGCGGTGGCCCGCTCGCTTCGCCGCACCGAGAACCACCATCTCCCGGTGCGGGAGCGGCGCAGCGCGACCACCGCTACGCCGACAACCCCGAGTAGGGCCGCGCAGAACAGGAAGAAGCCGGGTTCGCTGCTGGCGAAGCCCGGGGGGCGCACCCGGTTACCCTCGATCAGGCCGGGGAACCCGTCGGCGAACACGACCCGGGCCACTGCCGCGCTGAACACCAGCGTGAACACGGCCAAGTTGAGCCCGCGAAGCCGCAAGGCGGGGATTCCCACCAATATCCCTACGGCAAACGTGACGAGAGCGGCAAGGGGAAGCATGGCCAGATAGGGAAGTGACGTCTTCAGATTCAGCCATCCGACCGTCCATGCGCCCATCCCCGCAAACGACATTTGACACAACGACAACAGCCCGGCGTTGTCGTAGATCACCCCGACGCTCACCGCGACTACTGCTGTGATCAGCGCGCTGGTGAGCAAGAACAGCCAGAACGGATTTGCCGACCCAGCTATTGCAATGGCAGCCGCGACGTATAGGGCGGAAGCGGCAAGGTCGGCGCGCCGGATGCCGAATGGCGCAGACCAGGCGCAGTCAGCGCGCCGCATCCCACACCTCGTGGCGCTGGGTCCACAACAACACGGCCAACGCGATCAGAAACGGGACTGCTCCCCGGTATTCGGCCCAGGTCGACCGATAAGAGGACACTGCTTCGACGACTCCAACCAAAACGCCGCCTACCAGCGCCAAAGAGAGGCTCCGGAATGCCCCGATCAGCGCGGCGGCCATGGCGGGGAAGATGAGAAAGCCCAAACTGGAGAAACTCCTCGGCAAGTTTGAGGCCACCACGATCATTCCCACTGCTGACACCAAGCCGGTGAACCCCCACACCAGCGCTGTGCGGGCGAACAGCGGAACGCCTAGCAATTCGGCCACCACCGGCAGCTCTGAGATGGCTCTGACTTGTGTCCCCACTCGGGTGGATGACAGCACCCATCCCATCAGCAAGACGGTGGCCAGGGGCGATCATGGCGCCGGTGCGGACCGCCCCGTCGGCCTCGCTGAACAGCCGGGCGAACATCAGCCCGATTGCCACAGAGATCACCGCCGACAGGGCCACTCCCGCCGCTGCCGCGGGCAGGAAGTCCCAACCGCGGTCGTATAGGACAGCGGCGAAGTAGGCCCCGAACGCTCCGACGACGGCTTGGCTGAAGTTCACCACCCCGGCCATGCGGTGGAGCACGACGATGCTCACCCCGAAGATCGCGTAGGCGCCGCCCGCCGCGAGCCCGGCTACCACCAAGGTGAGCATACGCCGTTCCCAGGATGCCTCAGCCGGGGAGGACGACCCAGTCGTCGGCCACGGTCACCCACTCCCCATCTCGCAGTTCCACGAACTTGGATGCCTGGTTGGGGGCGTGTGTCTCTCCCGGGCCGAAGGTGTAGGGCGTTCCCAAAAGGGGGGTCTCGTACGGCGCCAGAGTCCGCATCGCCTCGGCAACCGACTCTCTGGTGATCTCCCCGTCAATGCCCCGCAATGCCTCGAGGAAGATGGTGGCCGCGATGTAGCCCCCTTGGGCGAACGACGTGAGCGGCACCCCAGTGTCGGTCATGAGCGAACGCCAATCGTCCAAGACGGGAGAGTCCGACCCGTAGGGCTCGAATTCCGAGTTGGCTCGCAGCCCATTGCCGGCGCTGCCGAGCTGTGAGGCGATCGAGTCGGTGTAATAGGAGGTGAGGCCGATCCAGATGATGTCGGACAGGCCCTGGGATTCGATGGCCCTCCCCACAGCCAGGGCGTGGGGCTCGACCCCGTCGATCACCACGGCATCGCATCCGGCATCGCGGGCTTGCAGCATGAGCGGCGTGGGGTCGTCTTCCAGCGTGGCGGCCCCGACCCTCAGCGTGAGGGACTTGCCGGTGAGCGCTTCCCACCGCTCCACCGCGGCGTCGAATGCCGGTGCCAGGTCGGGTATGACGAATAGGTTGACGTTGCACACGTCTTCGAGTCCGAGGGTCTCTGACGCGTAGTAGAGCGACACGGTGATCCCGGCATACGGCCCGGTGTTTACCGGGGAGATGTTCGACGACAAGAAGCAAAGCGGGTCCACCCCAGTGCCTTGGATCGAATACACCCCCTTGTCGGCGTAGAAGGCCGAGTTGACCGCGCATTCCAGCGTGCTGGCGGAACCGACCATGGCAACTACATCGTCCTGCTCTACCAGCTTGCGACCCGCGGTAGCAGCGCCTTCGGGAGTACCAGCGTCGTCTTCGATGATCAGATGGACTGGGCGCCCGTTGATTCCGCCTGCGGCGTTCACTCGGTCGAAAACTGCCTTGGCCGCCACGGAGGCCTCCGGAAAGAGAGCGCCACCGGTAAGCGAACTCACATTGCCCACCTTGATGGGCTCGCCGGTTGCTTCCTCCGGTGCGTCAGGCGGTGTTGCAGCCGCCGCGGGAGTTTCGGGCGCCGCGGGCGCCTGGGTCGCGGCGGGGGTTGCGGTCGCACCCGGCGCGTTGGCAGCGACCGCGGTCGGCTGCTCAGCCGTGGTTGCACCGGTATCGTCGTCGTCGTTGCCGCAGGCTGAGGACACCAAGGCAACAGTCAGCAGCGCTGCCAATAACGCGAGCATTTTTGAACGGTTCTTCATGAGTTCCTCCCGGAGTCGGTTGAATTGGGTTGGCTTTGGTCTTCGAGTTCTCGACTGTCCTGGCCAGCCGGTGCAGCGCCAGGTGCGTCGTCGTTGGCGCCGATCATTTCCACAGCGGGTTGCGGCCGCTTGTCCAGCAGCAGTCGGGTGACATCGGGACGCGAGTAGTGGCCGCTGGGATCGGCTGCGGCTTTGGCCAAGGGGATCAGCGACAAATCGACCTCGGCATAGACGATCCCCTCGGTGTGCTCATCAAGCAGATTGGAGATGACCTGGCCGTCGGGCGCGAAGACGCGGCTGCACCCCCCGCCCCCGCCTCCCAGCAGCGCGGCCTGCTCGTCGGTCTGGGCGAACAACTCCATTCCCGCAGGTCCGGTCACCGTGGTGGCCGCGAGCACAAACGACGAGCCCTCGACCGCATAGACCTGGGTAGCTGCCATGTTGACCTCTTCGCCCAGCGCATGGGCGCCGCCTCTGTAGAGGCAAAACGAGGGCCAAGAGGCGACATGTACCTGCTCGCCCTGGCTGTACATTGCGAACTTGGTCAGGGGCTGGAGGTGTTCCCAGCAGTTGAGCGCCCCGAGCCGTCCGATTCCCTCGACTTCGCCGACATGAAGGTGGCTGCCGTCCCCTTCTCCGAACAGCGCCCGCTCCACATGGGTGGGCTTGAGCTTGCGGCGGGTGAAAAGAACTTCTCCGGTTGCGCTGAAACCGAACTGGGCCATGTAGAGCGACCCGTAGTCCTTCTCGCTGACCCCGATTACCACGGTGATCTCGTTGTCGGCCGCCGCCTTCGCCAGGCGGTCGAAACCGGCGCTGCCGACCACGAGGGAGTTCTCGTGATACCGGGGGACGAACTGCATGCCCCACGCCTGCGGGCCCAGCCACATGAAGTGGGGATACCCGGGAATCCAGTTCTCCGGGAAGGCCAAGAGTTTGGCGCCGTTGTCGGCAGCCTCGGAGATCAGCGCCACCGCTTTCTCGACTCCTGCGTCAGCATCCAGCCAACAGGGCTCAGACTGCACAGCGGCGACGACAAACGGCTCGGGAGTGGTCATAGATATTTCCTCCTACGTCAACGGCCCGCGCGGGAAACGCAGGCAAACTCAGTGCTCCTCATCAACCTGAAAAGTAAGGCCAGGCTCTCCGGGTTGCTTCCCTGCCAGCGTGTAATCTTTTATCTCACAGCGCACTCCTCGACAGAAACAGAGCGCAGAGGACACGGAACGTGAGCATCTCAGCCAACACCGATGACGTAGCCCCCCGAGAGCGATTCGACTTCTGGCATGAAGTGATCTGCACCGCCTATGTCCGCCTGGAAACCGAGACGCTGCCTTCGGAGAAACCATTTCACGCCGAGATCGCAATGGCCGAGATGGGGCCGCTCACCCTCAGCCGGGTTCGATCAGAACCCCATGCCGTGCAGCGTTCCCCGGCGCTCATCAGCGCAGAACCTCGAGACGAAGTGCTCGTGTCCGTCCAACTTCGCGGCGAAGCCGTCGTGCAGCAGGACGACCGCCAAGCGACTCTGCGACCCGGCGATTTCGCGATGTACGACACCACCCGCCCCTACAACCTCGTCATGAGGGAGCAATTCGACATGCTGGTGCTGCAATTCGACCGCCAATTTCTGACCGAACGCTGTCCCGCCCCCGAGCACCTGACTGCCATCCGGATGGCCAACGACAGCAAAGTGACCGCCCCCGTATCCTCCTTCCTGCGGTCGCTGGAGCCGATCGCCCTCGGCGAGGACAACGCAGTTTCCCGCCAACTCGCAACCAGCGCACTAGACCTCTTGGGAGTAGCGCTTGCCGACCAGTTCGGCAGCGACAATTCAAGGGCAAAGCACACACAGCATTTCCTCAGAGCGTGTACCTACATCAACGCATACGCATCCGACCCAGACCTCACTCCCACGAAGATCGCTTCAGCAGTGGGAATATCGGTTCGCTACCTTCACGCGATATTCAAAGAACACGGCATGACGGTCAACCGCTACCTGATCAAACGGCGCCTCGCCCGATGCCGCGACGACCTCTTGAGCCCCAACGCGACAACACGCACGATCACCGAGATTGCCCACATGAACGGATTCAAGACTTCGGCTCATTTCTCTCGCTGTTTTTCTGAGGTCTATGGCGCAACTCCCACCGAGATTCGACAGAGAGGTCCGCGGGAGAGGCGTTGAACAGGCTGTTGGCGACGATAAGCCGCACATCGCCGCAGCCGACCTTGCCGGGGCCACAGGCGGTAGACCGCTGTGAGCAGCCTGAGCCACCGACGCGGCCGCTCAGGCTGCTTCGGCCTCGTCGTTGCGCGGGGGCGGAGGGAGCATGCGGCCTTCGATGCGGGCGAGGCGCTCTCGGACCTCTCCGAGGCTGTCGATTTTGAATGGTGCCCAGCATTTGGCAAATTGGTCTGGTCTGGTCTGACCAATCTTGATAGAGTGCCCTCATGGTGATCAACGTGTACGACGCCAAGACCCACCTCTCGAAGCTGCTCGACCGGGTCGCCGAAGGGGAAGAACTCGTGTTGGGCAAAGCCGGCAAGCCCATAGCCCGGCTGGTGCCCTACCGGGAGCGCAGGCAGCCTCGAAAGCCGGGCCGTCTGGCGGGCAAAGTGTGGATTGCTCCCGACTTTGACAAAACCCCTGAGGAGGTCATCGCAGCTTTCGAGGGTGATCTCGACGCTGAGGATTGGGAGTGAATCTCCTGCTCGACACGCATGTTCTTTTGTGGTGGGCCGAAGAGCGGAAGATGGCTCCCCAAGCGTTCACGGCGATCTCCAATCCCGACAACGTCGTGTATGTGAGCGCGGCCAGCATCTGGGAGATCGGTATCAAGAGCGCTCGCGGCAAACTGGAGGTTGATGATGCCATCTTCGATGTGAGGGCTGACGACTTCGAGCCGCTCCCCATCACCCATGCCGACGCCCGCCTTGCCGGATCCCTGCCCGATCACCACCGAGACCCGTTCGACCGGATGCTCGTGGCTCAAGCGCTGGCCCACAACCTTGTGCTCGTCACCAGAGACCCACAGATCCAGCTCTACCAGGCTGAAATCCTCCCCGCCTGATTCCGACACCCACAAGGAAGGCGCGAAATCACTCCTGGGGGAGGCCGCAGCCGATTCTCAGGGATCAACGCCCTGTTGCCGAAACCGTCACTGGTACGGGGTAGTT
>JAPYOG010000267.1 GCA_028278785.1 Candidatus Poriferisocius anaerobius
TCATTGGATGCCACCCGAGTGGCCGTGCTGGGCGGCGACCTGCCCGGAATCGGGGTGACCGAGACTGCCCACCACCAAGGGGCCGAGGTAACGCTCATCGAGTCCGGTCCGGCGTTCGGCTTTTCTCTAGGGCTCCCTGGCCGCTGGCGGGTTGTCAACGACCTTGGCCAAGCAGGGGTGAACCTGGTTACCGGCGCGCAGGTGGTGGCAGTCACCGACGAAGGGGTGGTGTGGCGCTCCAACGGTAACGAGCAGACGACGCTGGCTGATCTGGTGGTTGTGACCTCGGAACTGGCTCCAGACACGTCGCTGGCCGACGAGTTGCGGTCTGCTGGAGCTGAAGTCCATGCAGTGGGCGACTGCGCTCAGCCCGGTTTCCTGGAGGGTGCCATGAAGTCAGCGGTCGAGCTGGCCGCCGCGCTCTAGCTCTCTAAGGACTGGCGATGAGCTATCGATTGGCAAACCGGGCGGGAGAGGCGGTGCTGCTGGACGGCGCCGACTTCTGGGCGATGGGCATGGATCCGATGGACGCCTTGGCCGACGTTGATGATCTCCACCGCCTCTGGGCCAACCGAGGCTTGCCCGACGGTCAGCTGAGCCCAGCCGAGCTAGGCCCCCCAGTGCCCAACCCACAGCAGGTGTTCGGCTACGGGCTCAACTACCGGGACCATTTCGACGAGGGGAAGCGCCCCGAGGGAGCCGAGGTCCCGGACGCGCCGGTGCTGTTCACCAAGCCGTGGACCTCCCTGGTGGGCCATGGCGCCACCGTCGACCTCGACCGGGCGGCCAGCAATCGGGTGGACTGGGAGGCAGAGATCGCGGTGGTCATCGGCAAGGGCGGCAGCAACATCTCGGTCGACGACGCCCTCGACCATGTCTTCGGCTACACCCTGTCCAACGATGTGAGCGCACGAGACCTTCAACTGGAGCACGGCATGTTCGGCCAGTGGTACAAGGGCAAGTCGCTCGACGGCTTCTGTCCCATGGGCCCCAGCATCGTCTCCGCGGCCGAGGTGGGCGACTACCGCGACATCGAGGTCGAGCTGCGCGTCAACGGTGTGCAGAAGCAGTCGTTCCGGGCCGCCTCCATGATCAACTCGGTGCCGCGGGTGATCGCGCGGGTCAGCCTCGGGTGCTCCCTGCTTCCGGGAGACATAATTCTCACTGGAACGGCCTCAGGCGTCGGCCACTGGCGGGAACCCCCCGAGTTCCTCGGCGGTGGCGATGTCGTGGAGATCGAGTCGCCCCAGTTGGGGCTGCTGCGCACCCACTTCACCGAATCGGGAGGATGAACATGGCTTCTCTCTCCACGGCAGATCTCTCCACCGTCGAAGTCTCCGACATCGGGGTCGAACCGCCGGTCGTCTACGACGGCATCGTCATCGAACCCCCGCCCGACGACTCCTTCATGGACCCGGCCGGGTACTTCTCCCAGAAGCTCTTCGACCTTGAGATGCGGGTCGTGTACCCCCGCTCGTGGGTGTTCGTGGGGGACCTGTCACAGCTGCGCTCGCCCGGCGACTACGTGACCGAGACCATCGGGACCGAGCCCGTGATGGTGGTGCGGGATAGGGACGGTGAGCTTCGCGCCTTCGTCAACGTGTGCCCCCATCGGGCCAGCACGCTGGTCGAGGGTTCGGGCAACTGCGGGCGGGCGCTGGTGTGCCCCTACCACGGCTGGACCTTCCATCTCGACGGGCGCCTGGCAGCGACGCCCCACCCGCGCGGTTTCGTCGAGCCCGTTGACCGCGGCGCCTACGGCCTGCGGGAGGTGAGGGTGGACGTCTGGTTGCAGTTCGTGTTCGTGAACGTGTCGGGCGACGCGCCACCGCTGCACGAATGGCTTCACCCCGCGCCCGAGCAGTTCGCCCGGCACAACCTGGAGGCCGCCACCAGGGTCTACGAGCTCGACGACGAGGTGAACGCCAACTGGAAGGTGATGATGGACAACGCCTTCTGCGACTACCACCTCGAGTTCGTCCACGAGAACACCCTCGGTCGCTTCGCCGACGCCAGCACGCTGCGGGAGGACATATGGGAGTACACGGGGCGCCTCACATCGCAATGGAGCGACGAGCAGCTGGCCCGGACCGACGTGCTGCCCGCGCTGGCCGAGACCAACTCCTACGGCTCGGTCGCCTTCGGGGTGTTCCCCAACTGGTTCATCGCCGCCTTCCCCAACGGGGGCTGCTCGCTGATGTGGTGGAACCCCATCAGCCTCGACAAGAGCCGGGCCCGGGTGTGGAACTACTCACCTGATCCCGACGCCGACACCCGCTCCGACTTCGAGATGCTCAAGGCGGTTCAGGCCGAGGACTACGCCATCTGCGAGAAGGTCCAGCAGGGCCTCCGCTCACGCTCGTACCGGCCCGGTCCCCAGCACTATCTGGAGCTGAGGGTGCGCGGCCACCAGCAGCGCCTGATGAAGATGCTGGCGGACGCCATCCGCCGGGGAGACGGCTGAACGGAGCCGTCGAGCGAGACCCCTAAGGCGCCTATCCCAGGCGGCGGGCCAGCAACGCCGACACCTCGTCGAGGGTGGCCCGCGCGTCTGGCAGCGACGCCTGGAAGCCCAGGAAGCCGTGGATCGTCCCCGGCCGATGAACCAGCGCCGTCTCCACGCCGGCGTCGCAGCAGGCCCGTGCGAAGTCAATGCCCTGGTCCATGAGGGGATCGAGGCCCGCGGTCACCACCACGGACGGCGGGAATCCCGCCAAGTCGGCTCTCAGCGGGCTGAGCTCACCGCTGGTCCGGTCGACTCCCGCCGGGGCGTACTGGTCCCAGTACCAGGCCATCCGCTCACGGGTAAGGAAGTACCCCTCCGCCCGCTCCCGCATCGATCGGTCGTCGGTGCGGCAGTCGATGACCGGGCACAGCACCGCGCACACGCGCAGGGCCGGTCCGCCCCGATCCCGGGCCCGCAGGGCGGCGGCCGCGGCGAGGTTGCCTCCCGCGCTGTCACCGGCGATCCCCAGCCTGAGGGGGTCGGCGTCGAGCTGCGGGGCATGGGCGGCCGCCCATTCCAGGGCGGCCGAGGCGTCGTCGAGGGCGGCCGGGAAGGGGTGCTCGGGCGCCAGCCGGTAGTCGACCGACAGCAGGGCGCAGCCGGCACGGTTGACGATCGCTCGGCACAGGCCGTCCTGGGTCTCGAGATCGCCGATTACGAAGCCACCGCCGTGCAGGTACACGAGCAGTGGCGGAGCGGTCTCGACCCCCGGGTGGTAGAGCCTGAGCCTCAGGTCCCCTCCCGGCCCGTCGATGGACAGGTCCCTGACGCTGTCAACGGGCTCCGGCGGTCCCTTGAGCTCGCCGATCAACGGCGAGCGCGACCTCAGCGCCTCCACACTCGGCGGGCCGGCCGGCCCGCCGAGTGT
>JAPYOG010000268.1 GCA_028278785.1 Candidatus Poriferisocius anaerobius
GTGTAGGGGTGGGCGGGCAGCTCGTAAACCTGCTGCGCGGTGCCGACCTCGACGATCCGTCCCAAGTACATGACCGCAACCCGATCAGAAATGTGATGGACCACCGACAGGTCATGGGCCACAAACAGGAAGGTGAGGTCCAGCCTCGCTTGAAGGTCTTCCAGCAGATTCAGAATCCCGGCCTGCACGCTCACATCCAAGGCGGACACCGGCTCGTCCAGAAGCAGCAGATCGGGCGATAGGGCCAGGGCCCGGGCAATGCCGATTCGCTGTCGCTGGCCCCCGGAGAACTCGTGGGGGTAGCGATTTCCGTGTTGGGGATGCAAGCCCACTAGTTCCAGGAGCTCTGCTACCCGATCGCGGATGTCGTCGCCCGTGCGGTGAACTCGGAGCGGTTCGGAGACGATCGACGACACCGTCATCCTGGGGTCCAGAGAGGCCATTGGGTCTTGGAAGACGATCTGCATGGCCCGGCGGAGGTTTCGCATCTGCCGCCGGTCCAGCGATGCCAACTCCGCACCGTCGAAAATCACCGATCCCGATGTGGGCTCTGTGAGCCGGAGGATGCAGCGGGCCAAGGTGGACTTGCCGGAGCCGGACTCGCCCACCAGCCCCAATGTCTCCCCCTTGTCGATGTGCAGCGACACCCCGTTCACGGCCTGGACCGTGCCCGCCACCTTCCGCCGGAGGCCCTTGGCCCGAATGGGAAAGTCCTTGAACAGCTCCCTCACCTGCAAGATGGCGGTGTCAGCCGGCGTGTACTGGGGGTGCCGGGGGAATGCCCGGTCGAGCGGCTCGAGCTGGATCTCCACCGCCGCGGCAGGCTCGGCCCGCGCTTGGAACTCCTCGGCACGGATGCAGGCCGAGGACTGTCCGTGTGCGCCAACCACACTCAGGCCAGGCACCTCGTCGGTGCAGGCATCGGTAGACCAGTCGCAGCGGGGGGCGAAGGCGCAACCCGGCGGCGGGGCCAGCATCGACGGCGTGGTGCCGTGGATGGGGGTGAGCCGCCGGTTCGCCGCAGAGTCCAGTCTGGGGATGGAGGCCAACAGCCCTGCCGTGTAGGGGTGGGTCGGCCGGGCGAACACAGGGTCCACCGGGCCGATCTCTGCCAGCCGGCCGGCGTACATGACCGCCAAGCGGTGGGCGGTTCTGGACACTATGCCGAGGTCATGGGTGATGATGACCAGAGCCGAGCCCGTGGCCTGTCGGGCCCTCTCCAGCACCTCCAGCACCTGGGCCGAGATGGTGACGTCGAGAGCCGTGGTGGGCTCGTCCGCTATCAGCAGATCGGGGTCGTTGGCGATGGCCATGGCGATCATGGCCCGCTGGCGCATCCCTCCCGACAGCTCGTGGGGATAGGAGTCCAACCGCTGAGGGGCGTTGGGGATGCCCACCAAATCGAGCAGCTCGACCGCCTTCGACCGGGCGATGGCTGCCTTGGTTCGCTGGTGGACGCGGATCCCTTCAGCGATCTGGGCCCCGACGGTCATCACCGGGTTCAGCGAGGTCATCGGATCTTGGAACACCATGGAGACGGCCGAACCCCGGAGCTGCTCGAGCTCCCTGTCGGTCATGGACAGCACGTCGCGGCCCCGGTAGGCAACCGATCCGCTCACCTGGGCGTTGGGCGGCAGCAGGCCCAATGCCGCCATCATGCTGACCGACTTGCCCGAGCCCGACTCGCCGCCAATGGCCAGCACTTCGTTCTCGAAGACGTCCCAGCTCACCCCCCGAACCGCCTGCACGTCTCCATCGGGAGTGGGGAATGCCACCTCCAGGTTCCGCACCGACAGCACCGGCATGCCGCTTCCTGGTCGGGTCTGGCCGGTCATCGCCGCTGCTCCCGGCGGGGATCGAGGGCGTCGCGCAGGCCGTCGCCCACGAAGTTGACGCACAGAACCAGCAGCACCAGCACCGCCCCCGGCAGATAGAACAGCCACCACCGGGTGCGGGCGGCGTCGCGCCCCTCGTCCACCAGCGATCCCAGCGACACCTCGGGCGGTTGGATGCCGAACCCCAAGAAGGCCAGCGCGGTCTCCAGCAGGATGGCGGTTGCCACCGTGAGCGTGGCATACACGATGATCGAGCCCATTGCGTTGGGGATCAGGTGTCGGAAGACGATGCGGGTGTTCGACGCCCCGAGGGCCGCGGCCGCTTCCACATACTCCTTCTCCCGGATGGAGAAAACCTCCCCCCGCACCACCCGTGCGAGCGGCGCCCACAGGAACAGGCCGATCACCACCGCCACGAACATCAGCGAACTGCCCCCGCTGGCCCGGGTGCGGGTGCCCAGCACCATCAGCACCGGCAGCAGGGGCAGGATCAGCAGGAAGTCCACCAACAGCCCCAGAGCGCCGTCCACCCGGCCCCGGAACCATCCCTGCACCGCGCCCGTGATCGATCCCAGAACGGTGGCGATAACGGCCACTGCCAAGCTGACATGAACTGATGCCCGCAATCCCCGCATCGACTGGGCGAACAGGTCGTGGCCGATGGTGTCGGTGCCGAACCAGTGGTCCGCCGACGGCCCCTGCGACAGATCGGGGGACAGATCCTTGTAGCCCCAGCCGGTGATTGGCTCAGCCAGATAGCTGAGCATATAGGCCACCACCAGCACGACGGCCGCGGCCACGGCCAGCCGATGGGCCAGGAAACGCCGCAGCACCAGCCGCCATTGCGGCCTTCCCTCCGCCACCTCAGCCATCTCGCACCCTCGGATCCAGAAGGCCATAAGTGCTCCGACTCCAGACGGTTTCAGCCATCTCGCACCCTCGGATCCAGAAGGCCATAAGTCAGATCGGTCAGCAGGTTGACGATAATCACAGAGATTCCCACCGCCAGCAGCCAGCCCTGGGCAACGGCGACGTCGCCGTTCAGCAGCGAATCCAGGAACAGGCGGCCCATGCCCTTCCAGTTGAACACCACCTCGGTGACCACAGTGCCGCCGATCAGCGTTCCGAACGTGAGCCCGGTGTAGCTCACCACCGGGAGCAGGGCGTTGCGGAGGGCATGGTGGGTGATGATCCGACGGCGGGGGACCCCTTTGGCTCGGGCGGTTCGGATGTAGTCGCTCTCCAGCACATCCAGCATGGCCGAGCGCTGGAATCGGCTGGTGGCGGCCAGTTGGATCGCGATGAGGGTGAGCGCCGGGAGGGTGATGTGGCCGGCCCGGTCCGCCCAGGTCCCCCAGAAGTCGGCCTCAAGGCGGGGCGACTGCTCTCCGATGGTGAAGAAGATCCGCCGGCCCCACCAGTCGTTGAACCGGATTCCCAGGTCTTTGAGCACTGCGCCCAGCCAGAACACCGGCATGGCGAAGAACAAGAAGGCCAAGAACGTGGCGATGTTGTCGAACGCGCCGTATTGGCGGAGGGCGCTCACCACCCCCACAGCCACGCCGATGATTACCGAGACGACGGTGGCGGCAATAACCAGCCGCAGGGTGACCGGGATGGCTTCGCCCAGCAGCGTGGTGACCGGTCGGCCGTTGTCGGTGGAAGTGCCCATGTCGCCGGCGGCAAGATTGCCGAACCAGCGGCCGTAGCGCTCGAAGAGGGGCTTGTCGAGGCCCAGGCTCGCTTCCAGCCTGTCGATCTGCTCGGCGCCTCCCGGCTGCGACAACAGGGCAACCCGTTGTTCGGCGATGGGATCGACCGTGGCCACCAGCAAGAAGGCCACCAAAGTGGCGAAGAATAGAACGACGATCGATATGAGCAGCTTGCGTGTCGCGTAACCGAGCACTTGTAGACAAGCTAGCCCTGATTATTCCTGAGAATGCGGTTGGGGGTGTTTACAGCCAGCCGCAGACAAGCCCGAGGAGACGTCGTAGTGCTCTGTCAATAAACGTTTGCGTGCGTGTTGGGTGTGGTTGGGTTTCATTCTGCTTTCTCCGGCGACGGAACTCCCCCGTATCATCCGACGCATGGGATCCGATGAGCGGGCCAGCCGGGCCGGACGCTTCAAGCAAGCCCTATTGGCTGGAGACGACGTAGCCGTCATCGCCGAGATCAAGCGGCGCTCCCCGTCACGGGGCCATCTCAACGCTGGCCTCGACCCGGCCGAGATGGCGGCGGCCTACCGAGACGGTGGGGCGGCCTGCCTGTCGGTGCTCACCAATGAAGCGATGTTCGGCGGCAGCGGCGACGACTTGGCCGCCGCGGCCAAGGCCTCTGGGCTGCCCGTCCTGCGCAAGGACTTCATCACCACCATCGACGACGTTCACGAGTCCGACAACATGGGGGCTGATGCGCTGCTGCTGATCGTGGCCGATCTCACCGGTGCCCAGCTAGCTGAGCTTCACGAGCTGACCCTGTCGTTGGGCATGGATGTGCTCACCGAGGTGAAGTCGGAGAGCGAGCTAGAGGTGGCCCTTGAAGCCGGCGCCGACATCATCGGGGTGAACCAGCGAGAAAAGCCCAAGAGCCAGGCGTTCACTATGGACTACCAGCGGGCCGAGCGCATGGCACCGCTGCTGCCCGAACATGTGGTGAAGGTGGCCGAGTCGGGCATCGCCGTAACCGGCGGCACGACCATGGCTGCGGTGCGAGACGCCGGCTATGACGCCGCGCTCATCGGTGAGGCTCTGGTGACCTCTGGCACCCCGGTAAAGAGGCTCCAAGAGCTGCTGGCCTGACCGTCGGCCTACTCCCCTAGGCACCAGCCCGCATGTCAGCGCACCCCGTCCGCAACGCCCTCGGCCCGCTCGCAACGCTAGTCAGCCAGTTCCCATTCTTCGAGGTTCCAGGTGAAGCTCTCGGTGGTGGGGTTGTCTTGGATGTTCTGGATTGTGTCGTTCCAGGCCAAGAAGAAGGGGAGTTGGTACACGGGCGTGTTGGGCAGGGTCTCCCACATGAGGGTGTCGGCCTGGTTCAACAGCTCGGCTTGGAGGTCGGGGTCGAGGGTGATGGCGGCCTCGGTCAGAAGGTCGTTCACCCGGTCGTCCGCGTAGGCGCCGGGATTGCTGTCGCTGCCGGTTCCGAACAGCTGAAGGGTGGATGCGG
>JAPYOG010000269.1 GCA_028278785.1 Candidatus Poriferisocius anaerobius
ATCCGAATGTGCTGCTTCAATGAAGGGGGGGTTCAATAACCCCCCGAACGTCGGGCACCCGGATTGCCGAAGTTTTCATGGGCCACGCTTCAATGAAGGGGGGGTTCAATAACCCCCCGAACGGACTCGAACTCTAAGTCGTGCAGCCCGCAGTAGATGCTTCAATGAAGGGGGGGTTCAATAACCCCCCGAACCATACGGGTTTCGACTTCGACGGCGAACGCTTCCATGCTTCAATGAAGGGGGGGTTCAATAACCCCCCGAACTGCTCGCTCTATTCGTTCACCCTGACCTGCGGGTTTGCGAAAAATTGCGAGCGGTAATGTGAAGGAAGCATTTTCTGGCATCTATTCAGTTGTCAAAGAACGTCAATATCCTTGCGCTCATGCGGTTTCGAGCGCCTCTGGGTATTTCGCAGCCTGCCTCAGCGCTCGCATCACAGAACGACTGGGCCGCTGGTGGGGAGGGGGACAGATACTCCCATGAATTGGAAGCAATCTCTTCCTCTCTGGTTCGGATCACCGATGTCAATCATAGCGATGGAATCTTCAGCGTGATGGATGATCTCTGCTAATTCGGTCTTCATGGCGATCAGCTCCATAGCATCGAGGTCGCATATGAACACGCTGTATTGCATCGACCAGCCGTAGCCCACCATCGTCTTGTGTACTTTCCGAAGGCGCTTGGGGTCACGGATGTCATAGGCAACCAAATGCCTCTTGCGCCCCTGTGCCATGGGTCACCTCGTCATGAACGGGACGTAGTCGGGAATCTCGCCGAGCAAATACGCACCCAACATCCGCGCTTGGACCTCGAGGACCCGGCGGTAGGTGATCTTGTACCCATAGACCGGATGAGTCACTTCTTGATCGAGGCGGCGTTCGTAGGCGGCGATGAATGACCGGCGACCTTGCTGAGTCAAGGCGACGCCTTGGGCTCTCACTGTGAATCCGTTCTCCTGAACCTCGCCGTTGTTGATCACGTTGACCACCACCGAGTCGGCAATGAGGGGTCGGAACTCCTCGGCAAGGTCAAGGGCCAGCGCCGGACGTCCGAATCTCGGCTTGTGAAAAACTCCCAAGTAGGGGTCGAAGCCAACCGCGAGGGCAACTGACGTGAGATCCTTCGTCAGCAACGAGTAGCCATAGGAGAGCAGGCAATTGACCGGATCCCGGGGAGGTCTTCTATTTCGTCCTTGGAAGTCGAAGGTTCCCAACGAGTCGTCCTTCAACATCCTGGAAAACCCTGAGAAATAGAGCCGGGCTGCTGCACCCTCCACGCCCAGTAGGGATTCAGTTGTGTCTACCTCCGCAGTCTGATCAGCGGTCGCCTTCAACTGCTCCAAGATGGGCTTGACTTCGCTTCGCGAATTCCGTCGCAGCAGTGTCCTGGAATTTCTGATCTTCCCTTCAATCATCTTTCGGGCTATCGGAAGACCTGCCTGTGCAGCGATGGCGACTTGGCGCCTCCGGAGGTCGACGTGCTTGGAAGGGAGCCCATGGGCGATGCCCTGGAACCAGCCACCGTAGGAAAACCAGCAGACTGGAACCTGTTGGTCAAACATTGCTCTCATCGCCTGGGAGCTGATCTGCACGTTGCCGTAGATCGAGACTTGGGAGACGTCAATCAGTCTGATTTCTTGGAGAACCTCCTTTTGCTGAGAGACCGTGACCCTTCCCTTCCTCACGCCGAGCCTGGTTCCCTGCTCGGTCACATAGAGGGGACGGGCCTCAGAATCCCTGGGAGTCAAGCGGCGGGGCGGGACATCCGACCGGTCAGCCAGAAGATTCGTTTCGTCAGGTAAACAGATGCCTACCAGAGAGCACCGAGGACACTTGGGGCTGTCAACAAGCGGGGACGGCGGGTCAGGAGACCCGGCAACCTCCTGCAAGTCCCTCAGCACACCCAGGGTTTGCCGCACCAGCGGCTCATCAAAGGGCACTTTGACACGCTCACGCGACTCAGCAAAGAAAATCTGACCCTCTGAACAGTCATACCCATTGTCTTGAAGAATGAGGCCAATGGCGCAGATCTGCACGAGCTCAGGGGACCACGCCGGGCCATGCTTCGGCGGCCTCCCCCGCTTCACTTCCACCGGAGTGACCTTGCTACCCCTACCCTCGATGATGTCTGCCTTGGCGATTATCCCCAACTTCTCAGAGCTGACGGTGACCGATCGGGCCTTGCGCACGGGGCTGTGTTCATCGGGGTCGCCAATGCGCCCCCCACCGGCATCCACGTTTCGATGGACATAGCGGCCTTCGACGGTGTCGGGGTTGTCTTCGAAGCGAGATTGAACCCACTCTAAATAGAACAACCGTGGACAGTACTCGAACTCGTTGACCATTCTGGCCGGAACGAGATCAGGCACATCACTCACGAGACCAGACAACCTCAGGGGGACCGAACGTACCGTATCCGCCCTGGTCACTGCGTCGGATTGCTGACTGCATCACCCGCGTGATGCCCCAAGACGGATACAGGTCTGCCCGCTTACTCAATTCGGGTTGAACACCTGTGGTGTGAGCAAGCAGAGAAGTGACCGCTCTATGTGATGCGGGTTTTGTCCAGATCGGCCATGTGAACGATCCACGCTTCCACCCTCCCGAAGCCCCCTGAGTCAGTGTCCGGCCCGCACTGCCGAATACCGGGTAGTTGCTGATACCGAGAACGGCAAGGGCCTCTGGGCCTGGATTGGTCAGCTTCTTACCTTTCGATGGGTTACTGGCAGACAGTGCATAGTTGCTGTCGTCAGCAACATCCCACATCAATGAGCTCAACTCGCTCTGATATGCCCAAGGCCCGGTCAGCCCAATTGCCAAATCTTCAGCCGTCACTCCGGTGAGGACATCCACCACCATTTTCAAGAACTTTTGTTGACCCGCTGTGAAATACAGGTCAGTTGGCTTAGCGGCTTGGCTGTTGTCAAGGCTCCCTTCGGCAACCAGACACGCTGCTAGGCCAGCACCAGGACCGGCGAATCGCGCCCTGTCGAGATAGGCCCTAATGTCATCCTCGTTGAATTTCACATCACCAGTGGGGTCAAGCCCGGTAGCAATGGCTGGGCTCTGCGACCACTCTGCAAACACCTCCATCGCCTGTTCGACAACTTGTTCGGTGGAAATTGAACCATCTACCACGGCATGGGGAATCACATCTTCGCTCCACCATAAGTGGGGCACTTCGGACCTGCCTTCAAACGCAACCTGGACTCCCAGTGCGGCGAAGAATCCGAGAGGGTTGGTGCCTTCAAGGCCAGTGAGGTGCGTCCCATTCATCTCTCGGCCTCCTCAGCGCTCACTTGCTGGTCAGCGAGTCGGAGGATGGCCTCCAACCACGCCAGGCCGTGGTACCCGTAACGCTCCACCAGCCGCCAAAAGCGGTCAGCCATTTCCAAAGCCAAGGAGCCGTCCACAAGATCGGTGCTTGCCTCCACCGGACTGCCTTCATGGTCAAAGCGAAGCGCTTCAGGACAGTCGTCCTTCCTGATCGGCGGCAGGGGCCGGGCAAACCCGTGATGGGTGCCGACGAGGTGGAGGACGAGATCAAGGTCATGAGCGTCTGCCAAGACCTCAGGGTTGGACTGAGCCATCGCCACGCTCATGACCTCGTGTCGGACTGGTGGCCATTTGCCGCGTTCAGGCCGTGCGCCTGGAAGCGACTTTGCAAGAGGCTCATCGAGCATGGCTTGCCGAACTTCGTCGCTGCCCACCATCTGTTTTTGAAAGCGGGAATCGACCTTGCCCAAGTCGTGGAGTTGGGCGGCGAGCCGAAGGTCAGACTTAAACCCATCATTGAGGCCCAGCCTGTCGGCATATTCGGCGGCACGCTCACCGACTCCTTCAAGGTGCTCGCGCAGTGAAACCGCAGAGCCAGTGAATGACGACGACTGATCGGAGCCGTCCAAAGTCGACAAGTCAAACCTGGCTGACGCAAGCACGTAGTAACCGTTGAGGGGCGTGATCAGGTGTTTGCGTATCAGCTCTTGGATGATCCGCTGCTGCCAGTCGAGCAGATCGGGCTTCGCGGCGACTGCCCCTAGCCACTGCCTCACACGATCGTCTAACGGTTCAGAAGCGCTGTCCTCATCGGTGGGGAACGGCGGGGGAGGCCAGCCTTCGAACAAGAGCCGCGGGTCGAGCCGCAGGGTGAAGCGCTGCTCGTAGGCGGCTTGGGCCTCGTCTCCCAGGTCTTGCACTGACTCGGTCGAGTTCGGATCCCATGTACCGCCAGAGAGGCCACCTCGCAGCGGGTCAACTATGAGGATGTCCCCAGGGTGGATCTCGTTCACAGAGATTGGTTCTGGGTCCTCTTCGTAGCCCTGCCATCTCAGCCAATCCGTTCCCCTAGCTTCGTCAATGCGCTTGACCTCTTCGAAACTGCCATTGACGTCGGCAACCTCTATTTCCTCCTTCGAACCACCGAGCCAAGCCCTGGCCGCGTTGATCGGTACTTGGAGGTATTCGACAGGGCGGAGCGGAACCTCTCTAAGCGCCTGCAAGTCCTTGTCATGGCGCCAGACAACGGAAACATCTGTAACGGGGGGGTCTCGTTCGATCCCGTGCAGGAACCAGTCGACGTCCGGCTGCACAACCGGCTCGGGATTGGTCTGGACCCAGGCATCGATGTAAGTCTTCAAGAGCAGAGGTGCAGGAGCAGCAGGTGCGACACATTCTTTGGGGAACTGATGGGATGTTTCAGAACGTGGACTGAGGTCGATCGATTCGAAGCCCTCTAATTTCTGGAGCTCCTCCCAAGTGGCCCGAGCTGAGTCTCCGTAGACCGGGTCAGGCCGTTTGGGGTTGAGGGAAGACTTGACTCCCAGAATCCAAGCCTTCGTCGGCTCTCCGGTACGTGCCGCAAGGCTGCCCCTACGGTCGAGGCGACCGAATCGCTGCCGCAAACTGTCGATGGGAGCGACTTCGGTGATCAGTGCATCAAAACTGAAGTCAGCCCCTACTTCGATGGCCTGGGTCGCCACGACAACGATAGGTCGGCCGGTGGGCTCAGATCGGTTATCAGGATCAACCAGTTCTGAGATCGCTTCCAGTGACCGTGCTTTGTCGAGTGGGCGCATCCGCCCAGTGATCAGGTGGGCTGAGTACCCGGATTCCAAGAGCTCCCGATGCGTCTCACGGGCCGTGCGAACTCGGTTGACGATGACTCCCACACTGCGAACTGACTTGTCGATTTCAGACTTAAGGATCTTCTTCGCAGCAGCGGGAACTGCAATATGCGGAAGCTTGGTTCCGGCATCGTGCAGGGTGGCTGACTTCGCCGCCTTCACTCGCTGGCGAAGTTCGTCGGACCCATCCAAGTCTGCTTCGATCAATTTGAACCGCTTCCCGGCTGAACTGGTGGGTGTGGCGGACATCTCGACTACCTGGAACTTCGGAGGGAGACCACCACTGCTTCCGAGAGCTTCCACCTCTTGCAACGTCGCGGCGAAGGCCCGGCTCAAGTGGACTTCATCAAGGATGACCAGGCAGTCGTTGCCGGCTAGGCCGGCGTGAACGGGGCGCATCCTCGGGCTGACCCCGTAGCCGCGGAACAACAACCGGGACCCGAACTGATCCACTGTGGATACCATGACCCAAGGCACATCTGGCCGACGGACCCACTCTCCATCTATTGGGATGCCACCTCGTAAGGCAATCAATCCTAGCGGCGAGTCCCCACCGATTGCTTCCAAGGACTCATTCATGCGCTGCAAAACCGAGGTCGAACTCTCTCGCAACTTCTCCTGGATTCGCTGAGCACGTACAACCACTTGGTCCACAACGACCCGCCGGTCGATTACAAAAACCACTCGACGAGGGAACACCTCTGGTTTAACTGCAAGAGCGAACACGGACGTGTCAAGGACAGCAGTCTTGCCGGTTCCGGTGGGCAGGTCAATCACATCTGGCCATCGTTCGTCTGCCAGTACTTGCGCTGTCAGGCGCTGCTGCCACGGAAACGGGTCGTGTCCGTGAGCACCTCGGAAGTAAGCGGAAAAGTCGTTTGCGGTCAGCTCACTCATCAGCGTCTGCCTAGTCCTCTGTCATTGCCGGGTCGCTGACTGGCCGCATCAGCCCAAGGCCCAAGAAGCGACCAGCCCCGAGTGCTAGAGGACCCTGGACTGGCTGGTCGAATGTCAAGGCGGTGTGAATGAGCCGGCGGGCAACTGGCTTCCCGTCGCGGCCCCGTTGACGGAACGCCGGATATTCAGGGGCAGACCGCGCTCCTGAGATGAAGGGGTCGAGGGACACCTCCACTTGGACAGGATCAGGTAGTCCAACATGGCGACAGGATGCGACTACACCCCGCTCAGCTCGGTCCCAGGCTTTGGCGCGTGCAGTAGCACTGCCTTTGCTGAGTGGTCCCGGATGAGTTGGCAAGGCAATTGGAGTGGCCGACACCCAGTGTTTGGAGGGCTTCCGCCACAATTCCGGTCTAATTGAGACGAGATCAATTGGACCGACTTGCCGTTGAAGCTTAAGGATTCCACCACTGCCAAAGGTGAGAGACAGGGAGTCTGACTCCTCTTGCTCCCAGAGACCGATCGCCCGCAGAGTTGCCGTCCGCGACACATCGTCCAGGGACGCGGGCAGCGAGACAGCGAGTCCCATGATTCGGCCGTCAGCATGCTTGAACCCGACATAGGGAAGCGGCAAGAAGGCTGCATGCGGCTCGGCTGTCGGGGCGCCAGTCAATTGATGGCCACTCAGCCCCTCAGGAATCGGATCCTCAGCGTGAGACATGATCGCCGCCCGCATAGTGGCGGCGACTTCAACAGCACGAGTGGATGGAAGTCTCCGCGACTGCGACTTGAGAAGGAATTCGAAGACAATCCAGTCACCGGCCGTGTCTGGACGCAGCGAGACAGGATGGCCCGGTCCGCTGGGCACATCGCTGTAGCGGACCGCCGAGAATGGCAACCACCTCGGCTTGATGGCTTGGTGTTGCTGATACCTCTCCCCTAGCGCGGCCAACTGCCCAGGACCGGTACAACGAAGAACTTGGCTTCCCGGACCAGGAGTCCAATTGGGGGGCGGCGGATCACAGACCAAGCGACAAGACACCAGGGATGATGAGTGTCCGAGACGGGTGACCCTGTTGAGCAAATTGTCCAGCGAGCCCCTCATCGCCTCCGAAGGATCGGCATCCGGCCAAACAAAGGTCACTCGTGCCTCGCTTGGAGTGACCGATGGGAAGTGCCGTTCTTGCTTGCCTCTGCCGTCAGGCAGCAGTTCCAGAGCCGATTTGGGCGAAGTCGTTCCGGTATTAGAAACCTGGCTGTCGACATCCCGCTCTTTCTGAATCTTGTCGCGAGTCCGCTCGGCCTTCTTGGTCAGCTGCTCGCCCGATAATTGGAATTCGGTTTCGAATTGATCTTCCAGTTCGTCGAGTTTCCGGCTGCGGCCCTCGTATAAAGATCCACTGATGACCCTGGTGTCGTTGACCGGCACGAAATGGCTCACGACTCTGCGGGGATCGGCGGCGGAGGTCGAAAGAGATGGGGGTGGCAGGGCTTCCAGCCATTCCAAGGCATCTCGCTCGGCCCCATCTTCACCGGCTTCGGCCCAGCTGGCCACGAGTGCGGAGAAAAACCTGGCAGGGTGCGGCGGCCACTCGCTGGCCTCACGGTCGTTGTGGGCGGTGGCCACGTACCGGCCAGTGAGGAAATTCACCTCAATGGCGAGCACGGGTCACTCCTCCGGGGTCTCGCGGGCAGAAACCTCGCGACTGCGCCGCAATAGCTCAAGCAGCTTGGGTGCCGGCAGAAGCTTGATCTCTGAGGTCTCCCAAGCCAGGCCCAGATCATCTGATGCCTGAGCCGCTTGGCCCAAGATCTGTGAAGCGCTGTCGCGGTCAACGTCAACGCTCTCAGGGGCAGAACCATCCCGCCCGACTAACTCGAGCCGCGGGGGATGCTGGGGAATCAGCAAACACCGAGAGCGCAAGTCGTGGTCCATCTCATGCTGGAAGACCATGGCCGCTACACCGAGCGCGGCGACCGCAGTTCGAGCTGCGGTTTGGGCATCACAGCTGTGGTCGGCAAAACGCAGGCGCCGCAATGCGGCCAACGAGATCACCGTTGTCTGGACCGCGTTCGAGATGGTCACACCACCTGCATTCGTGTCAATGCTGGGAGCGATGTTCCCGTGGTTGATCTCGGACGGGCGGCCGTCGGCCCCAGCTACTTTCGGCTTGCCCTTCTCCACTGCCGCTTCAGCTTCATCCAACGTCCAGCGCTGCTCCGAGTCCCTGTGCTCATATGCCACCGCCGCCTCACGCTCGATCTGGAGCGGGTCGAGCCGACTGCCTACTTTGCGGCCGATCTGGACATCGTGACCAACGATCTCCGACACGTAGGCCCGTTGGAACTTGGACCCCAGACCGCCTTTGGGACCGGTGGAATCCCACTGGCCGAACAGCAGTGCAGTGGGGGCATAGCGGAACAAGGCAGTGGCGTTGCGAAGCTGGGCGTTGGTGATGGCCCGCCCCACCTCAGATAGCCGAAACAGCGTGCCGTCAAGCAAGCTGTCGCGGAAGATGGCGTCAGCAAGCCGGTGGGGCGCCTCCAGCACGGTCAACCGCCCGATGTCGTCGAACTCGCCCTGCTCCGTCGAGAAGTCGACATAGGGCACGGGGAACGCCTCAGCCGGTTGCAACTCTGTTCGAGACCGCAGTGCCACGGCTCCTCCAGCCACCGCGTCGCGTAGTTTCTCGTACGTCAGATCAGGCATGTGCCAGGCTCCTTCCGGTTTGGGCAATTCGAGTGGGCGACATTATCTCACCTTCCTGCGACAATTGGTCAAGAATCTTCGCAAGGGCTCTCGACATCTAGATGGCCTGCGTCTGCCCCAGCCATGCCGCGTGATTCTCACGGGCGCCCGCGCCCGAGGTGTCCAAGAGCATGAGCATGGGGGAATCAGACGCCCCTGCAATGCCGGGGCCGATGCGTCAGCGACGATCGCGCTCAGCTTCCAAAGCAGCCACTACGTCTTCACATGATCGGCCTCCGCTTTGCTCACAGGAGAACGGCGTCTTCGAGGATGCGGATGTGCTTGCGGGGCTTCAGTCCCTCAGCAGGAATCACGTCGACATCGCATCCGAGTAGCAGCTGTAGCTCTGCGACGAGATCAGACAGGTCGAAGTAGGTAGTGCCTGGAGCGAAGTCGGCCAGGAAGTCGCAGTCGCTCGCCTCGGTGTCGCCGCCGCGGGCAGTGGACCCGACGAGGGCTATGAAGGTGGCATCATGACGACGAGCTGCTTCCAGGATCGCCCCACGATGGGTGCCGAGGCCGGCTTCACGGCGACTCATGGGGTCATTGCGCAGGGACCGATTTACGCCGGTAGTACCGCTTTCCCCAGCTACCCAGAAACGGGCGGAGGCGGGCGGGCGCAGCCCCTAGAAGAAGCCGCGGCCCTGCACACCAACCC
>JAPYOG010000027.1 GCA_028278785.1 Candidatus Poriferisocius anaerobius
CGCCCGTATACGTCGTACATGCCGTCTTGTGGTGATTTGCGGATGCCGAAGTTGCGGTTTTGGAGTTGCCGGTCTCTCAGCGACCTGCCGCCGTCGCGGACCTGTTCGGATTGGTGGTCGCGCAGCGTTCGGGTGAACTGCCCGAAGTTCTCGGTTTTGGCCGCCTCGACCAGCGCGGTTTCGTCCACCGGCCCCTCGGAGGCGGCTCGGGCGATCAGCTTGGCGTGGTCGGAGGGTATCTCGCCTGCTTGCAGTGCCTCGGCCGTCTCGGCTGCTTTGGAGAGCCGTTGGGCGTCCAGAAGTTCTTTGCGGGCCTGGCTGTTGGATGCGCCCAGGGTTTCCACGGCGGCTTGGCGGGCCGCGCCCTGGCCTGAGCGCTCGGACAGCGCCAGCAGCGTCTTGGCTTTCAAGGCCGAAACGGACGACGCGGCCCGACCTAAACCCACGAGGCGCTGAGACAGTTCAGACTCGGACAGCGCCGCCAAATCCACCGCGGGAACGCACACCGCAGCCCCGCACCCAGCATTCCCGCCGGCCGCAGCTCCACTGCTGTTACCCCTGGCAGAAGGCCCTAAATCTGGGTCTGTCGGAATTTTATGTATCGGGTGTGATCTGAGGGTCCGCGGTTGGGTGTTGCGGGCCGGGGAGGATCATGTCTGTGACTGATCAGAATGTGCCGGCTATGCCGACGGAAGAGGCCGCCGGTGAGGCGGCGATGCGGGACTGGGCCGAGCTGTTGGTCGAGCGGGCCCGCGCCGAGGGTGTGGAGCTGACCGGCGACGGCGGGTTGTTGACGGGGCTGGCACACCGCCAAGCGGATATGGCTGGCACATCGGGCCGCTACGTCCTGGCGGCTGCTGTGGTGCTGATCGCAGCCTCGGCGGTCGGGGTCCGGTTCTTCGAGGACAATGGCGGCGGCGGCATCGACTTCTGGAGCAACACGGTCTTGCGGGCAATCGTGACCATGACCACCGTGGGCTACGGAGACATCTCACCCGAGACAGGCGGGGCAAAGCAGCAGCCATCATCCTCATGGTTGCAGGGATAACCGTCTTCGGAGTGATCACCGCGAACCTGGCAGCTTGGTTCACCAGAAGCAAAGAAGAAGCAGAAACCGACGACCTGGCCCGCTAGGTTGAAGAGTTGACGGCGGCTATGACGCTGCGCTGAGCAAATCCCAGATCCGCTACACAAGGTCCACAAGGCTCTCAACGTCGGTGGGCAGATTGTTGGGATCGGGCAGTTCCGGCTGATCCACTTTTGGAGGGTCGGGTCCGATCAGGATTAGTATCGAGGCGTTGCCCAGATTTTCGAGGGTGAGACCTCCAGGGGGAGGATCGGGCATCGGCCGAAGGGGTTTGTCGGGTTCGCCCAGCAGCCGGGCGATGCACTGGGCGTCTAGTCTGTGCCCGGTCCGAAAGTAGAAGGCCGAGCCCGTCTGGGGACTCGCATTGCGCGGGGCAGGGTCACATAGTTTGCCGCATTCAACTCGCGCGAGAGACGACCGGCTGCGCCGCTCACGTCGGTTCCGTTGGCCACCAAGACGCTGATGGTGGACGGCTTGCTGCACCCAAGCTCGGTGGCCAGCGGGTTGCACTCTGCCACGTCGCAGGCGACGGTTTGGCCTGCTCCGTTGACCCATTCTGTGCAGGTGTGGTGATAGCTCCCGACCAAACAGGTCCACGAGCTGTTCACCTCTTCGATCGCTCCCGGCTGCTGCCATGCCTCAAGGGTTTGCTGCTGGCGCTACTGCTCTTGGCGCTGGGTGCTTTCTTCCTCGGTCAGGCTGACGTTCTGGGCGGCGGATGTGGACGACAGCCCGCCGATCACCAACAAGACCGCCAAGGCAATCGAGGGAAGCCTCTGCACAGTCAAGCCCTACCCCCTTCTCGCTGACTTAACCAATCACAGCCTGCACTGTCTCATGCAGACCTTGGAGTGCCCGCTCAACCAGCTCGAGCTCAGTATGGGCATCGTTGACCGCCGTGCGTTCTTTCAGTATCCACTCCTGGTACACGTACTCGGCCTGATCGCGTTTTTCGCTCACTTCCTCGAACGCCTCGGGCGACAGGTGCTGTCTGTTGGCGGCCAACCAGCGAGAGACGTTTTCCAGATATGTTCTGAGATCGGCACGGGAGGCTCCGTCCATGTTAGGGAGCGGCGGTGGGCAACGGGAGTCCATCGGACATGAGGCTAGCTGTGCTTCGGTGGCATTCCCTGGATCGTCGAGGAGAACTGCCGCGCAGCACTCCCGTTCGGCTTCGGCGGCGGCATCTCCATCGGGCGGCTGTGCTTGTTGCGCCTGTGGAGCGGTGGGACGCCCCGCGTCGGTCCTGTTCGCCGAGCCATCGGCAGGCTCACTAGCTTGGTCGTCGCCGCCAGCGGTTCCATCCGATGTCATACTTGCCGTCAGCGCTGCTTCGCCGGCTGCGGGGACCGCAGCGGCAGAGACAGCGACGTCCTCTGTCGCCATCAGGCATCGGGCCAATTCCAGCTGGCGCTCGTTCTCAAGCACGTCGTAGCCCATCTGCGACGGGTCGCACCGCTCGTAGCCGGCCGACTGGCACAAGGCTATCTGCTCGACGGCCGTGCTCCAGTCCTGCGGTCCGGGCACCCACCCCTCGCCGCGGAGACCCATTGAGAGCGGGGTCGGCGGCAGGTTGTCGGGCAGGTGCTCGGGCGTGATCGCGTCCGTGTCCACCAGGCCGGCGAGCCTGTGCCAGTTCAAGAGCCTCTCGTTCTCCGTCGGGTCGTCGCCCATGTCGTCGAGGTCGCAGTTCTGATAGACGGAGCACAAAGCCATCTGTTCTCGGAGCAGCGCGGCGCTGCCCGAGTCCGCCTGCGGTGCCATCTCTGCCGAAGCATGCTCGCGTCCGTCGGCGCCTGATCCGCTTCCATCGTCATCGGGGGCAGCGGACACAGGGCCAGCGAAAGCAAAGAGCCAGCACAAAGCCGCTACGAACGGTAATCGAGCCATCATCCATGAGGCATAGGGCGCATATGTCGCATAGTGGCGTGCTTCTCCTGGTCATGGTGGGCATGTTCGTGCAGCCACACTGCTCAGAGCAGCGCCGCCTCCAGGCCAAAGCCCTGGTCATGGTGGGCATGTTCGTGCAGCCACACTGTGATCTGGCACAAGGTTGGCTACCTGTAAGCATTTATATTGTTGTGGTCTTGCGCTATTGGTAACATTTCAAAATGGCAGGTTCAGCAACCGCGGTAGCGGGAGCGTGGGTTGAGTCCCTGTCTCCAGACACATGGTTCCTTGTCGGTGCCGTGCCTGGAAAAGCGACAACCGTCCAGCCCGTTCTCTCTCGACTGTGCGGCGAGAGGCGGTTCGGCCTCGTCCGCATGGCACGCGGCCTCTACTGGCGCGGCTACCCCGAAGACCACGAACTGCACCTCTGCGGGCCATTCAACCTAGACCGCGGTGCGCTCCTCTATGCGGGTGCCGGAGCGGGGTTGGCAAAGTGGAATGCTTTAAACAGGTTGGGATGGACGCTCCAACGCGACCCCAAGGCATCAGTGTCCGTTTGCGGCAGACGGCTAGCTCCATTCGACAAGGCAGTCAGGTACTTCACTCACAAGAACATCAGGCGGCGACAGCTGAACTGGGCAGAAGTCACTGTGTTGGAAGCATTGGCTCTCATCGACTACACCGAAGAGCCGTGGACTGATTGCCTTGAAGCGGTCCGTTCGGGGGAGTCGGAGCGCAGGCTCAAGTGGGATGCGCCCATTCGCCCTGGTGCGCTGTTGTGGGCGGGAGAGACAGAAAATGGCAACACCGCCGATCTGCGCTATCTGCTCGCTGATGTGGCAGCCGCTCTGCCCGACGCAGCATGAAAGCGGGAAAGCGCAAGTGTGGATCGCTCAACACGGCCACTGGCAAACCGTGCCTCAATCTAGCTGATTCTTGCCCCTACCCGCTCCACAGGCAGTCCGCCAGACGGGTGCCGACATCAATACCTGCTCACCCCATTGACCTGGTTTCCGAGGCCGCTCCCCACTCAGCCTCTGATCGTCGGCCAGTTCTGCCAGGCATAGTGACCGGTGCCTGCGGTTTCGCTGGCAAGCACTACGAATTCGCTGAAATCGCCCATAAGACCGCCGCCGCCTTGGGCATGGAGTCCGAAGAAGTGGTGCGGGATTACTGGCTTACCGCATGCCTGTACGGGATCGCCGCCAGCGAGACAGGGGGCATGGCAACCAAGGGCGACACGGGAGAAGTGGTCGCCCGCTATGCGTTCGCAGGTGGGACTTCCCTGGTTTCCGCGTGGAACATAGCTGAGAGGTATTCGGAAGACCTCGATCTGCTCGCGCTGGCCTTGAGGCCGTTGTCGCGCAGGGAGGAAAAGCGCGCCTTCTCGCTTCCCAGCCGGTGGGCAGCCACGGCAATTGGAGCACCCGACGGTGCCGTGCAAGTCAAGCACATGGGCGATGTCGGGTTCCGGCGGGTCTACATGGACGTGGGCGGCGAGATCAGCTTCTTGAAGATAGAGACGACTTTGGAGCCAGCAGACGATGCAATATGGGAAACCTGCGAGGTGTCATCCCTGATGGGCCGCTTCGCCACTCCCGAACAGTTGGCCGAACACCCCGAACTCGGCGGATTCGAGATGACGTGCGTGGTGCCAGGCTATACCGCGGCCAACAAGTTCGATTCCCTGCACCGCCGTGCTGCCACCCGGGACTTCCGGGGATTGATGATGCGGGGACGCGACCTCTATGACTTGGCCTGCATCGCCGCATCGGAGCATGCGGAGGCCGCCAGCAGCCTGGTGCCAGCGCTGTCGGAGCGGGCATCACGGTCACCTGGACGCCGCGAGGATGTGCCGCGCCCGCGGGGAGGCTACGCATCAAGCCCTGCGTTCGACCTTGAAACAGAGGCATGCAGTGCGCTCGAATCGGGATACGAGACCATCGCCGAGTCGCTGGTGTGGGGACACGCCCCGCCCTTCGAAGATGCGGTCGCCCTGGCCCGCCAGTTGGACAGCGCTGCCTGATACTGGCGCGGCCATCGCCCCGAAGGCAGCGGGCCAGCAGGGAGCGGTGCCCACTCGGTAGAGGGGTCGAGGTTGTCCGCACCAGAGGCAGCACAGTAGAAATGAGCGCGGATGCCAGCGTTCATCGGCGAACTGGTCACATGGGTCGGGGCTGCGGCCATCTCGAAGGCGATATGGCTCATCGTCGGGCTGGTGGGTGTTGTGGGTGCCGCAGTGCTATTGTTGATAATCGCGGCGTCGGGAGCGCTGGAGTTGCGACAGGAACGGCGATTGCACTGTCCAGGCTGCGGGCGCGGCGGACCGTGGCCCGAGCGGGTGATGATGGCCGTTAGAGAGCAGGGCGAAGCTTCCTGCCCCGACTGCGGAGGGCGGCTCAGCCAGAGGCGGCTCGGGCGATCAGCTTGGCGTGGTCGGAGGGTATCTCGCCTGCTTGCAGTGCCTCGGCCGTCTCGGCTGCTTTGGAGAGCCGCTGGGCGTCCATTAGCTCTTTGCGGGCTTGGCTGTTGGATGCGCCCAGGGTTTCCACGGCGGCTTGGCGGGCCGCGCCCTGGCCTGATCGCTCGGACAGCGCCAGCAGTGTCTTGGCTTTCAAGGCCGAAACGGCCGATGCGGCCCGGCCCAAGACTACGAGGCGCTGAGACAAATCAGACTCAGACAGCGCTGCCAAATCCACCGCGTGAATGCACACCGCAGCCCCGCAGCCGACCGGGATGCCGGCCGCAGCTCCACTGCTGTTGCCCCTGGTAGATGGCCCTAACTCCATGTATGTAACCCTACACC
>JAPYOG010000270.1 GCA_028278785.1 Candidatus Poriferisocius anaerobius
CGGGCGCTGGATGTCGGGCAGGGCAAGCTCGCCGTGCTTGATTGCTTCGATCAAATATGTCAGCGAGTAGTTGGTGTCGTGATAGAGCGTAGAAGGCATAGGCGGAGAGTCTACAGTCTGCGACATACCGCTAGAAGATTGCGGGGCTGACGATCCACAGCACGGCGGCGTCTGTCTGGCTGGTGACCTCGATGGTGTGCTCTTCGTGGGATCCGTAGTGGAGGTATTCCCCGATGCCCAGTTCGTGGGGCTCGCCGTTCAAGGTGAGGCGGACTGAGCCGGCGAGGACCAAGCCGAATCGCTCGCCGAAGTGTCGGAACCGCAGCGGGGGCTCGGAGGGCGGCAGGTGGTGGATGAGCGCGGTGTAGGCGCCTTCGTTCCCGTGGGCGCCCAAGACTGTGTAGCGGTGCGCGGGCTCGTCGCTGTCTGAGCGCCCGGTGCGAAGGGCAAGGGGCTCTGAGGCGCGTGACACGTGAAGCCTCGGGCCTGATGCCTCCTGGAGCAGCGTCCCCATCTCCACGCCGAGCGCGGCGGCAACGCTGGCCAGCCCGGATAAAGACGGCACCGACTCGCCGCGCTCGATTTGGGACAGATACGACGTGGTGTAGCCGGTGAGGTCGGCGAGGCGTCTAAGCGTCAGCCCGCGTGCAGAGCGAATCGCGGCCAGATTGCGCCCGACTGCTTGCAGTTCAACCTCGACCACGGTGTGACTCTATTCGCGACTGCTCCTCAAACTCGGTTCTCAGCGGCATCACGCCCAGCCCGGTTTCCGGTATTAGTACATCACTTGCAACTCAAGTGAGAGTGTAGTAAATATAAATGTACTAATACCGGATAGCCGAGTTGGGGGCGGATGCGCATGGATCGTGAAGCAGGCAGAGGCGGCGCGACACGCACGGTGTTGAAGCTGAGGCCTCGCCCCGGTCTTGCTGAGGACGTGATCGAGTTGTTCCGACGCGAGGGGATCATCGATCGGGCGCTGCTGGCGGACGGCTGTCACCGCGTGGAGATCTGGCGGGGGGCCGACGAGCTTCTGGTGATCGGTGCGTGGGCGGATGCCGAGGCCTATCAGGCCTGGTTGGAGAACCCGTCTCGAGATGCGAACAACGAGGAGCTCGATGCGCTGCTGGTAGCGCCGGTCGCGGCCAGCAGCCCGGGAGGCCTTTTTGAGCTGGCTCTGTTCGGCGGCGCCGTCCAGGGAGGGCAGCCGTGAGCGGATTCCGGGTGGCGATGGACATCGGCGGCACGTTCACCGACGCCGTTGCCTACGACGAGTGTACCGGCCAGTACAGCGCGGGGAAGGCGTCGACGACGCCGGGCGAGCTGTCGGTCGGTGGTCACCCGCTCTGACACGGTCGAAGTGCGGGGCCGGCTCGACCCGTTGGGTCGCGAGGTGGCGCCGCTCTGCACAGAGGACGTCGTGGACGCTGCCCGCAAATTCAGCGACGGGGGCTACTCCTCCATAGCGGTGGCGCTCCTGTTCAGCTATGAGAGGCCGGACCACGAGCTTTTGGTCTTCGAGGTGCTGCGGCGCGAGCTGGGCGACGGCGTGCCGATCAGCCTCTCTCATCGCCTGGCCAGGGAGTGGAGGGAGTACGAGCGCACCTCCACAACGGTGCTGGACGCCTATACCGCTCCGATAGTCCGCACCTATCTGGAGGAGCTGTCAGCCGGTCTGGAGGCAGACGGCATGAGCGTGCCATTGCACGTCATGCAGTCTTCAGGGGGGATCATCACCGCCCGGTCGGCGCACGACCACACGATTCAGACGCTTTTGTCCGGCCCGGTCGGCGGCGCCATGGGCGGTGTCTCGCTGGCTCGTCTGACCGGTTGCAAGAACCTGATCTGCGTCGACATGGGCGGCACGTCGTTCGACGTGAGCCTGATCGTGGACGGGGAGGCCGACGTTTCCACCGAAGCCTCGCTGGAGGGCTTTCCCCTGCTGATGCCCGTGGTGAACATCCACACAGTCGGAGCAGGGGGAGGTTCTGTTGCCTATCTGGAAGCCGGCGGGCTCCGGGTGGGCCCGAGGAGCGCGGGAGCGTCGCCCGGCCCGGCCTGCTACAGCCGAGGCGGCACAGAGCCCACCGTGACCGACGCAAATGTCGCTTTGGGCCGGGTGGATCCGTCGGAATTCGCCGGCGGCGAGTTCGAGCTCGATGTGGACGCGGCGCACAATGCGCTGGCCGATCTCGGGGCGCACCTGGGTTTGGACGCTCAGAGCATGGCCCAGGGGATCCTCGACGTGGTCAACGCCAAGATGGCCCAAGCGATACGGACCCTCACGGTTGAGAAGGGGATCGAGCCGCGCGACTTCTCTCTGGTGGCCTTCGGCGGAGCGGGGCCGATGCACGCCGCGTTCTTGGCCGAGGAACTCGGAATCGGCCAGATGTTGGTGCCGCGCTTTCCCGGCGCCTTCTCGGCCTGGGGGATGCTTGAGACGCAGCTCCGGCGGGACTCGGCCCGCGGCTTTCCCTTCCCCCATGCCACTGCGGACCTCGACGCTCTCAAGTCCGCTTTCGCCGAGATGGGCGAGGAGCTCAGGTCGCAGATCGAATCCGAGGGAGTCGACGCGGAATCGGTGGTGCTGCACCACGCGATCGACGCCCGCTACATCGGCCAGGAATACACCTTGACCATCCCAGCAGGGCGCCTCGAGCAACTCTCCCACTCCGACTGGCGGACGCGCATAAAGGCCGCGTTCGACTCCGCCCATCAGAGCAGGTTCGGGCATTCGAACTCGGCGGCGCCCATCGAGTTCGTCATCGCCAGGACCACCGGTTTCGGGGACCTGGGCCGGGCAGAGCCGTCACCGCTGGAGCAGAGTCCATCCGGCCCGGACTTCGAGTCGCGTCCCGTTCGCTTCGGGGCGACGATCTGCGACACGCCTTTGGTCCGGCGGGCGGAGTTGGCGCCTCATTCCCGATTGGACGGCCCTCTCGTCATCTCCGAGGCCACTGCCACCACCGTCATCCCACCGGGGTGGCGTTTGGAAGTCGATGGGTACGGCGTTCTCTTGGCCGCTCGAGTCGGCGACGACCCCGACGACCCCGAAAACCCCGAAGGAAGCACACAACCATGAGTTCTCCAGTCAACCCCGTCACCGTTGAGATCATCCGCAACGCGCTGATCGCAGTTGCCGATGAGATGAACGCAACCCTTGTCCGCTCGGCGTACACGCCGATCATCTATGAGATGAAGGACTGCTCGGTGGCCCTGCTGGACGCCCGCCACAGGGTCTTGGGCCAATCGGCCGGACTCCCGATCTTCCTGGGAAACCTGGAAGCCTGCACCCTGGCGATCGAAGAAACCTATGGCCGGGAAGTGTGGGCGCCTGGAGACGTCTGGATCATGAACGATCCATATGTCACCGGGACTCATTTGCACGACATGACGGTCATGGCGCCGATCTTCGACGGCTTCGAACTGCTTGGGTTCGCCGCCTCGCGGGCCCATTGGCTGGATGTCGGATCAAAAGACCCGGGTGGGACAATCGACTCGACCGACGTCTTCCAAGAAGGGCTGCGACTCGCCCCAGTCAAGATCGTCGAGGGCGGTGTGCAGATAGCGCCGCTAACCGAGGCGATCGGCAGGAACAGCCGGTTCTACCACGGTGCGATAGGCGATTTGGGCGCCCAGATCGCTTGCTGCCACACCGGGGCGAGACGCTTGCCGGAGATTTTCCGGCGCTTCGGCCCCCAGACTGTGCTGGACGCCCGAGACGAGATCTTCGCTCAGGCTGAGAGGCTGGAGCGGGCATTCATCGCTGCGGTTCCCGACGGCGTGTACCGGGCCGAGGGGACGATCGACAGCGACGGGATCAACCCGGATGAGGTTGCCGTCAGGGTTGAGGTGGTCATCGACGGCGAGAACATGGTGATCGACTTGAGCGAGAGCGACGATGCCTGTGCCGGCCCCGTCAACTGCGGCGCGACCCAGGCCGTGGCAGCCGCCCGCGTGGCCTACAAGCTGCTGGTCGATCCCCACAGGCCGGCCAACGGGGGATCGTTTCGACCGCTGGAGGTGAAGGTTCGGGAGGGGTCGGTGGTCGGCGCAATCGAGCCCCATCCGGTCGAGTGGTACTTCACACCGCTGGGCCTTTTGATCGACCTGGTGGTCAAGGCCCTCTCTGAGGCCGTGCCCGAGCGGGCCGCGGCAGCCAGCTACGGAGACTCCATGGTGATCTTCCTCAGCGGGATCAACCCCGAATCCAAGCAGCCCTGGCTGCATGTGGAGCCCACTGTCGGCGGGTGGGGGGCCTGGGACGGTTCTGACGGCGAGGACGGCCTGATCAACAACGTGAACGGTTCTTTGAAGGACATGCCCATCGAGGTGCTCGAGACGAAATACCC
>JAPYOG010000271.1 GCA_028278785.1 Candidatus Poriferisocius anaerobius
GGGGGCTGATGGAGAAGCGGCTGGGGGGGAGGGCGATCATGGTCAGCGGCTCGGTGATCTTGTCTGCGGCGCTGGCCGGGACTGGGGTATTTGCCCAGTCCGGGTGGTTGGCCGGAGTGATCGTGCTGCTTTTCGCCACAGGAGTCGGCCTCGGCACCATCCGCCCTGCCGCGGTGACCGGGGTGGCGAACTCGGTGGACGACGCCGATCTGGGGGCGGCGACAGGGTCGATGCAAATGCTCGGCCACATAGGAGGCGCCACCGGCATCACCATCATGATCACCGTGCTCGGCCCCAGCGATTCTCCCGGCCGGTTCTTGGGCGTTTTCCTTTTGGCCGCGGCCATCGCCGCGATGTCGGCTGCGGCTGCCTGGTGGTCGCCCGGAGGGAGCGCCTCCAAGAGCTAGTGCCTCTAAGCCAGCGGGGGAAGATCGCCGAAGTCGATGGTGAAGGGCATGTCCGGCTCGGGCTCGTCGTCTTCCTGCTGGATTTCCACCCTGGTCTTCTCCGGCTCCAAGATCTCGCCCAAGGCCACCATGGCTGCGCCGATTGCCGATCCGCCCGCAGACCCGGTGACCTTTCGGATCAGTCCCTCCTGCGGCGTGTAATCGCGGGGATCAGCCCACTGGAACTCCAGATCCTCGGTTTCTTCGGCCTCGGGCATGTCTTCAGTGTACCGGTCTATGCCGTGGCTGCCTCGGGAAGGGCGCCGCTGAGGATCTCATAGGCCACCCGCTCGGCCTTGAAGCGGGCCCGTCCGCCGGTGAGCGACCGCAGTTCGATGGCGTAGCGCACCAACTCCGCTTCGGGCACGACGGCGTGGATAACCTGCTCGCCCCATGGCCCCGCATCGGTACCCTGCACCTGGCCCCGGCGAGCCGACAGGTCGCCCATCACATCGCCCTGGTATTCCGGGGCAACGGTGATCTCCACCTGGGCCATGGGTTCCAGCACCACCGGGCGGGCCTGTGCGAAGGCGGCGTTGAACGCCAGTTTGCCGGCCATGTTGAAGCTGAACTCCGACGAGTCCACCGAATGGTGCTTGCCGTCGTACACCGTGGCCTTGACATCCACGATGGGGAAGCCCAGCTCGCCCCCGTCGGCCATGGCGTCGCGGATGCCGGCTTCCACCGCTGGGATGTAGGACCGGGGAATCGAGCCTCCGGTGACGGCGTCCACGAACTCGAAACCGCTGCCCCTGGGCAGGGGTTCTATTCGCACCAGGGCCACCCCGAATTGCCCATGCCCGCCGGACTGCTTCTTGTGCTTGCCCTCGGCATCCCCGTTGCCGGTGATGGTCTGGCGATAGGGCACCCGCAGGTCCTCGGTCTCCACCTCGATGCCCATGCGGTTCAGGCGGGCGATGGCCAAGCGCAGGTGGGCTTCGCCCAATCCCCGCAGAAGGGTTTGCCGGGTCTCCTCGCTGCGCTCCAAGCGCAGCGAGGGGTCTTCGTCGGTGAGGCGACGCAGCCCGGTGCCCAGCTTGTCCTCGGCGGCCCGGGTCTTGGGCACCAGCCCGTAGGCCAGCACCGGCTCGGGCCAGGGCGCCACCTGCACGACGGCCCTCCCGGCGTTGGTGAGGGTGTCGCCGGTGCGGGTCTGCTGGAGCTTGGCAACCCCGCCGATGTCGCCTGCGGAGATTGTGTCGATGTCCTGCTGCTTGCCGCCCACCAGGCTGAGCAGGCCCCGCAGCCGCTCACTGTTTCCGCTGGTGGAGTTGGTGAGGTTGTCGTCTCGGCGGATGGTGCCCGACAGCACTCGAAACAGCGAGATTTGGCCCACGTAGTCGTCGCTGATCGTCTTGAACACACAGGCGAGCTGGTCGCCATCGGGGTCGCAGGCCGGCTCGGAGTCGATGTCGCTCATGGTGATGGTCATCGCCCGGGCGGCGGGCGGTGGGCCGATCTCCACCAAGAAGTTGGCCAGTCGGTCTACTGCAATGGGGCCGATGGCCGAGCCGCACACCACCGGGAACACCGAGCCGTCGGTCACGCCCCGCCCGAGCACCGTCTCGAGGTCGGTTGGGCTGGGGACATCGCCGTCGAGGTATCGCTCCAGCATGCCGTCATCGGCCACGACGATGCCCTCCACGAGCTGTTCGCGGACTTCGGCCTCCTGGTCTTCCATCTCGGCGGGGATATCGGCTTGCTCTGCCGAACCGCTGTCGTAGATGTAGGCCTTGTCGGTGAGCAGGTCGGCGATTCCGTGGAAGCTCGGGCCCGCGCCGATGGGCAGCTCCAGAGGGGCGATGCCGGCGCCGAACGCATCTTGCAGCTCGGCGAGGACGTTCTCGAAACTGGCGTGCTCCCGATCCAGCTTGTTCACGAACACGATGCGGGGCAAGCGGGCGTCGGCAGCTTGGCGCCAGATGGCGGTGGCTCGGTGGTCCACGCCGCTGGACGCGTCGATCACGAACACCAGGAGATCGGCCACCTGAAGGGCGGCGTGGAGCTCGCTGGCGTAGTCGGGAGCGCCGGGGGTGTCGAGGAGGTTGATCTTGTGGCCTTGCCACTCGAAGCTGGCCAGGGCCAGCGACTGGCTGTGGGTGGCGGCTTTCTCCTCGGGGGTGAAGTCGCACACCGTGGTTCCGTCCTCCACCCGGCCCGTGCGGTCGATAACGCCGGCCCGATACAGCAGCGCCTCGGCCAAGGTGGTCTTGCCCGACCCCTGCGACCCCACCAGCGCAACGTTGCGGATCTTCTCCGGTTCGACAGCCATCGAATTCCCCCTAATGGATTCTGGGTTGGTTCAGCAGTAGGCCGCTGAGCCTACTGCCCCCGCAAGCACTAGTGCTTGCGGGGAGGGGAGGCTGTCGCTGGGCTATCCGTTCTCGTCGGAGTCGCCGACTTGATCGGCCGCCCCGTCAGCCTCGGTTCCTGGCTCGTCCTCAGGGGGTTTTGGAACCTCGATCAAGCTGCTGCGGTACCACACGCCCTCGTCGAGGTCTGCGGGCAGATAGGCGAAGTCGGGGGAGACGACATCGCCATCGACGTTGCGGAAGCCAAGCTCGACCCGGCCGTCGGCCAGGCGGCGGGTTATGATCTGACCGAGCGGGCTGCCGTCGAGCTCGACTTCTTGGACGGGGTGCCAGCTTATGGCTGGCGAAGCAGCCTCCGAGAGGGCAAAGCTGCCGTCGAGTTCGACGTCCAAGCTGGAATACCAGATATTCACCTGGGCATTTGCGGGAAGGAAGTGCCGCGTGGGCAGGACCAGGGTGCCGTCGTTCAGCTCCACTCCGTGCTCGACGCGCCCGTCCTCGACGAGCCGGGCAACAACTCGCAGCTGAATCACCGGATCCTCCGCCTGCTCGATTTCGAGGCTGACACGGGGCTCTATTCCCAGCAGCGCCTCAAGCTCGGCGCTGTCGCCGACGCCAATGCGCTCAAGGAACCGGGCATTGGCCGCGTCCGCCTGCTGGACGGAGCAATACACCCCGCCCACCAAAACGGCGTAGGAGGTGAAAGCAGGCCCAGACCGAAGCTCTTCGTCGAGGTCACCGAGGAGGCCGCCATAGCCCAGCGGGTCTCGGCCCAAATCGCAGCGGGTGGCGGACCTCACGGCTGCTTGAATTTGCTCAGGGCCCAGCACGGCATTTCTTGACGCGCTCACCAATGCGCTCGCTTGCATGGTCGGGGCGATGATGTTCTCGACATAGGCGAGTTGAGCGTGGACGCCGGCAGCCTGCTCGAACGAGAGCGCTTGGCCGTCATCCAGACCGTCTAGCAGCGCTTGCCAAGACGCGGCTATGGATGCGTATTCAGCTGAGGCCAACTCCCCTGCTGCAAAAACCAAGTCTGCCACCGCCTGCGGGTTGAAGGCCTCGCGTCGGGCTGCTGCCTGTTCAAGGCCTGACTCGGACAGAGCGCTTGAGAGGCGGTCGGCAAACGCAGCAAGCAGCGAGCTTGAGCCCGAGCCGGCAATCGCAGCCTCGGCCGGCTCTGAAGCACGGGACAGCCCTGCAAGGGCCGGCCGGTCGAAGATGCCGTCCAAGAGCTGGGTGTGGACTCCGGCCGCATAGATGGCCCTCTCTTGGATTCCTTCAGCGATTTCGGCTTCGGGGTTGTCGACGGATGTCACCGTGGTGAGCACAACCCCTTGCCCTTCTGCGCTGCGGTCGATCTGTGCCGACACCGTATAGACCGCGCCGTCTACCTCCACCCTCACGGGGTCGTGGGTCGGGCCGCTCAGCACGGTCAGGTCGTGCCAATATCCATAAAACCCGATCTCGTTCCCGTTGCCGTCGTATGTGATGACTCCGGTGAACAGCCACGAAGGCCCATGGCTTGGGAAGACAACCGAAAGCGGCTGGACTTCTGGCACCGACGTGCTCGTTGCCGAAGACGTCTCTTCGTTGGTGTGGTGGGAGGCGCCGGCCTGCCAGAGCCGCGAGGGCATGGGCCTGGCCTGGTCGAACGGACGGGGGCCGCCCCTGCTGGGGCCGACCGTGTAGACCAGGGCCTCGCCCTCGCCGCCGGGGAAGCTGTCGCCGCCCAGATTGCCGACGCGATAGTGAACCGGGACCGGGTCGCCGGCCACAACCTCGCTGGGAATGTCCACTTCTTCGATCTTCAGCAGGGGCAGGCGCCGATGTGCTTCTTCGTCCACGATCGACAGGCTGAGGGTGAATTCGGTGAGGGGGTTTTGAAGGTCTCTGTGCCGGTAGGTGGTTGCCTCCACCCCGTAGACATCGGGTGGAAGGTATTGCTCGATGCGGGAGTTGCGGGTGCCGTCCACATCGTCGTTGTGGGCCACTTGGCCGGGAACCACCGAGCGCAGGGCCACGATGGGTGCGACGATGAGCACGGGATCGCCGGTCTCCGATTTCAGCTCAACCCGCACCCGCGCGCCCTGGGGCAGGATGAAGGCGAAATATTGGGAAGGATGGCCGGTCAGGAAGACCGACTGGCACGATTCGGCAGTCCAAAAGCCCGTTGCGCTCAGCTCTTTGTCGGGTGTCAACGGGCCGAGGTTCTGCGGCTCGCAGGTGGCCACCCGAGTGACCGTGATCTCGAAGTCGGCCGGTCCCCGGACCCGCCCTGCGGTGGTGGTGGCCTCAACCAGATAGGCGCCGGCTTGGAGCTCCCGCTCGATGCGGGCATCGAGGCGTCCGGCGCCGCCGTCGTCGATTTCGGCAATCCGGTTTTCCTCCTCATCAAGAAAGTAGAGGAAGGAATCCGCTTCCGATGAGATCACATCGATCCTGATCCGCCCGGTGGTGGTTGTCTCGAATCGATACGTGTGGGCGTCGCTGTTGCTCCGAAAGCGCGAATCGCAGTCTTCGGTGGTCCAGCGGCCGCCGGCGCGAAGCTCGCTGCCGGGGGTGCTGCCCAGCGTTCCGAGGTCGACGGTCTCGCAGTTTGCCCCGTCTTGGGCGGCTTGGACCGGGACCGGCGCCTGGGCTGATGCGGCTCCTGCCCCGGCCAGGGCCGGTATTGCGGACAACAGAGCCACGATCGCTCCAGCCGCTGCCAGCACCCGCGCTCTCGCTGTTTCAGGCTTCACTTTGGATCCCCCTATAGGCCATTCGCCGTCGAACACCGTCTTGGTTCAAAACGCGGTGACAACAATACGCAAGAGCGGCGACAGTTCAAGCACCGGAAACGCTTGTCTGCCCCAATTCTGGGCCGATCCCACCGGCATGGGCGCCCCGATGGGATCGACGCCAACACCGCCTACACTTCGGGGCATGGCTTTGTTCGGGATGAAGAAGACGATGATGGTGGATCCGGCCGACGCGCTTGCTGGCCGCGACCTCGAGATGCCGGTGCCGGAGCTCCATTTCGTGAACGGCAGCCCGCTGAAGCCGCCGTTCCCCGACCAGATGCAGCAGATCATGGTGGGCATGGGCTGCTTCTGGGGGGCGGAGCGGGTGTTCTGGCAGGCGCCGGGCGTGTTCACCACCGCAGTGGGCTACGCGGCGGGATTCACCCCCAATCCCTCCTATCAGGAGGTGTGCAGCGGGCTCACCGGCCACAACGAGGTGGTGCTGGCCGTGTTCGACCCCGAGGCTGCCAGCTACGAGCAGATGCTGGCCCTTTTCTGGGAGAACCACGACCCCACCCAGGGAATGCGCCAGGGCAACGACGTGGGCACGCAGTACCGGTCGGGCATCTACTGTTTCGACGACGCCCAGAAAGTGGCCGCCGAGGCGTCTCGGGAGCGTTTCGGCGCCCGGCTGCGGGATGCCGGCTACGGGGGGATCACCACCGAGGTCATCGCCGCGCCGCCCTTCTACTACGCCGAGGACTACCACCAGCAGTACCTGGCCAAGGTCCCCAACGGCTACTGCGGCCTAGGAGGCACCGGAGTCTCCTGCCCCGTGGGCGTCGCCACCGACTAGCGGCAGCTACCGAGTTCAAAAACCGAAGTCTGGGACTGCTCAAGGAAGTCGCAGAGACCGGCGAACCCTTGACCGTGACCAGCCACGGGCACCCCATCGTTCACATCATCCCCACGAAGAAGAAACCGCTGGGGGTCCTGGGATGCGCCCCAGAATGGTTGGGGCTGATGGACGACCCAGAGTACTCACCGTATAGCGAGGGGGAGTGGGCGCGGTTCGCCGCAGACCGAATCCGCCGATCGGGGCAAAGCTGCGTAGGCTGCGAAGGTGAAGTTCGGCGTCTTCTATGAGCACCAGCTGCCCCGTCCGTGGCAGCCCGGCGATGAGCAGCGGCTGCTGCACGAGGCCCTCGAGCAGGTGGAGCTGGCCGACCGGCTGGGGTTCGACTACGCCTGGGAGGTGGAGCACCACTTCTTGGAGGAGTACTCCCACTCGTCGGCCCCCGAGGTGTTCTTGGCCGCGGCCAGCCAGCGCACCGAGCGGATCAGGCTGGGGCACGGCATCGTGCAGATGCCGCCCCAGTACAACCATCCGGCCCGGGTGGCCGAGCGCATCGCCACCTTGGACCTCATCTCCAACGGACGGGTGGACTTCGGCACCGGCGAGTCGTCGGCCGCGGTGGAGCTGGGCGGGTTCAACATCGCCCATGCCGACAAGCGCCCGGCGTGGGCCGAGGCCACCGAGCAGTGCTGCAACATGATGGCGATGGCGCCCTATCCGGGGTACGAGGGCGAGTACTTCTCCATGCCGTGCCGCAATGTGGTGCCCAAGCCGGCTCAGAAGCCCCATCCGCCGCTGTGGGTGGCGTGCTCCAACAAGGAGACCATCAAGCTGGCCGCCCGGCTGGGCATGGGGGCGCTGTCGTTCGCTTTCGTGGACCCCGACGAGGCCGCCCAGTGGGTGGACGACTACTACCGGATCCTGCGCGAGGAGTGCGTGCCCATCGGCCACACCGTGAACGCCAACATC
>JAPYOG010000272.1 GCA_028278785.1 Candidatus Poriferisocius anaerobius
CCCCCTTGCGGTGCTTGATGGTGGCCCACTTCGAGTGTCCCGACATGGCTACTCCTGTTCCAAGAACCAGCGGTGGATTCGATCGTCGTCGGCCAGTTCAGGGTGGAACGACGACGCCACGGCAGAGCCTTGGCGGCACAGCACCGGCACCCCGTCCAGTTCGGCCATAACCTCCACCTCGGCGCCGGTGGACTCCACCACCGGAGCGCGGATGAACACACCGGGGAATGCCGATTGCCACCCGTCGATAGCCACGGCGACCGGGGCGCTGAAGGAGTCGGCCTGGCGGCCATAGCCGTTGCGCCGCACGGCCGCATCCACAGCACCGAAGCAGCGCTGGCCGGGATAGCCGTCCACCACTTCGGAAGCCAGAAGGATCAGTCCGGCGCAGGTCCCGAGCACGGGCAGGCCGCCGGCCAGGCGTTCGGCCAGCGGGTCGGCCAAGCCGTTGGCGTCCAGCAGCTTGGAGATGGCGGTGGACTCGCCGCCGGGGATCACCAAGCGGTCGACTTCGGCCAGCTCTTGGGCGGTGCGAACTTGGACCGCAGCCACACCCAGCCGGTTCAAGACCCGCTCATGCAGACCGAACGCCCCCTGAAGGGCCAAAACGCCGACCTTCATCTCCAGCTTCCCGCAGAATTACCGGCCGACGACCCCTTCCCGACCTTCACCGGGGGGCTCCGAGTCTCCGGGCGACGCTTCAGCCTGCTGCATGATCAGCCGCGGCTACCAGCCGCGGTCGGCCAGCCGGGTGTCGAGGCCCTCGATCTCCAGGCCGGGCATCGGCTCGCCCAGGCCGCGGCTCACTTTGGCCAGGATGTGGGGATCGCGGTGGTTGGTGGCCGCCTCCACGATGGCCTTGGCCCGGGGCGCCGGGTCGGACGACTTGAAGATCCCCGAGCCCACGAACACCGCCTCGGCGCCGAGCTGCATCACCAGTCCGGCGTCGGCCGGTGTCGAGATGCCCCCGGCGCAGAACAGCGGCACCGGCAGCCAGCCGACCTCGGCCACCTCCCGGACCAGGGGCAGCGGGGCTTGGAGTCGCTTGGCCCAGTCGAACAGCTCGGCCGAGTCGGCCTGCGTCACCCGGCGGATATCGCCGATGATCGAGCGAAGGTGGCGGACGGCCTCCACGATGTTGCCGGTACCGGCCTCGCCCTTGGAGCGGATCATGCACGCCCCCTCGGCGATGCGCCTCAGCGCCTCGCCCAGGTTGGTGGCCCCGCACACGAACGGCACGGTGAACGCCCACTTGTCGATGTGGTGGGCCTCATCTGCGGGGGTCAGCACCTCGCTCTCGTCGATGTAGTCCACCTCCAGGGCTTCCAGAATCTGCGCCTCGACGAAGTGGCCGATCCGGGCCTTGGCCATGACCGGGATGGTGACTGCCTCCTGGATGCCGGTGATCATCTCAGGGTCGCTCATGCGAGCCACCCCGCCGTCGCGGCGGATATCGGCGGGAACCCGCTCCAAAGCCATGACCGCCACCGCGCCGGCGTCCTCGGCGATCTGGGCCTGCTCGGGGGTTACCACGTCCATGATGACGCCGCCTTTGAGCATCTCGGCCAGACCTCGCTTGACCAAGGTTGTTCCCGTCTCGCGGTTGGGCATCAGCTCAGCACCCATAGTCGGAGTCTATGGCCTGCAACACCGCTTCCCGCATCGAATACACGATAATCGAACACATAATGCCCGCCTTGCGCCCGCCGCTGCCTGCGCTCGAATCAAACCCGCGACACTCCCCTAACGGCTGTCGAGCAGGTGCTCGGCGAAGTCCTCCACCATGATCAGCACATCGCCGCCGGGCAGCACGATGAAGGTCTGGCCGGGAGCAAGCCGCATAGGGTTGCCGTCGTTGTCGGTCACCTGCCACGGCTGGGCCGCAGATGGCCGCGACCAGCGGCCCCGGACGAGATGCCCGTCGGTGAACAGCAGGGCGGCCCCGCCCTCGGGATCGACGGTTATGGCTTCGGGGCAGTAGTTGCAGTGGGCACTGCTTGTATAGCGGGTTTGCAGCACCAGCACATTGGCCGGGGCAACCTGAACAGGATCGACCGCAGGGTTGAGAGTGCCGTCGAGATGGCGTGGCAAGTCCACATGGGGAGTGCCGTCTTGCCACCGGGCCCAGCCTGCGGCCTCGCCATCCCAGACGAAGTGGGCAACCGTTCCACCCAGATAGCGAATCTCCACACCGGGTACCGGCTCGGCCCCCGCCGGGAGCGGCTCTGCTTCCGCGCGGTACTCGAAGATGGGCTCGGGGGCAGCCAGACCGCTAGGGGCAGACCGCCAGATGTTCGACGTGGAGGTATAGAGGTTCCACGGCGGCACCCGGTCGCCCACCCTCCAGTAGTCGGAGGGGATGTTGTCCCAGCGCAGCTCATAGAGCTTGTCGGCGGCCTGGCCTTGGGATATCTCCCGCAGCACACCCGGGTTGGCCCCGGAATGGCTGAACAGCGGTTGGCCGAAGTTGGCCAGGATGTCGGCGTCAGAGCTTCGGGCCGACCGGACCGGGCCCAACGAGTCGGCCCCCTGGCTGTGGAAAACCGCCATCAAGCGGGTGATGGTCTCCACTCTGAACTCGATGAGGATATCGGCCTGGTTGATTCCGGTCTGGGGGCGGCCCACGGTGCTGGTTCCGATCTTCACGGCCAGAGCGGGGCGGCCCATGATGGAGGGGTCCTCCAGCGGCTCTCCGGTCAGCGGCTCAGTGGGGCCGGGAGGCTGTACCGGGGCCGGATCGGGATCAGGCGGGGTTGTCTGCTGGGACTCGGGGCCGGAACTCGTCCCGTCGCCGCTGGGCGCTTCTGGGACATCGCCGTTTGACGAAGCGTCGGGCGGCGCGGGTTCGGGCGCAACGGTGCCAGCCCCGGCGCCGTCTGGGCCTCCTGTCGCTGTCGGTGCAGATGCTGCGGTTCCCGCCGGCTGGTTGCCGTCCCCGCTCGAATCGGAGCTTCCGCAGGCCGCGGCCGCCAGCACCAGGGCCGCCAGCACGACAGCCGCTTCAAGCCAAAGCCTGGGGCCTCTTCTGCCCCTGCCGCCGCCGGTCATCAGAGTTCGCTCAGCGCGGCGGTTCGAGTGTCCAGCCGGGGATGGCGTATGGGGTCGGTGATCCCCCAGTCGGGTTCGTCAATCCACATGTGAAGCGCAGCCACCGTTGGTGATGGTACCCGAGCAGTCTGGCGAGAAAGCGTCATCAGCGCAGAGAGCAGTCCGGGGGGATAACGGGTGAGGGCCACAGCATCGAAATCGGCCTCCAGGCTCCGCCCCGGCGGCAACACCCGGCTCATCAACCGACGGCGCAGCCAGCCCGCTGCGGCCAAGGGCCACGCCACCAGCACGCCGGTCAAGGTCTCAAAGGCGGCATCGCCCCGGCGGATCCGGCATAGATGGTGGGCCAGCAGCCCTTCCAACTCGATGCGCTCAAGCTGCTCGACCGCGCCGGTGGTTATCACGATGGCCGCGTGGTCGGGGGTTCTGGCAGCAGCCAGGGCGTTTATGGCGCCGGATTGGATCACCCGCAGCTCGGGGGCGGGCAGGCCGTGGCTGAGGCAAAGGCCCTCCAGCACATTGGCGACAACCTGCTCCTCGGGGCCTGTCGAGGTCGTTCCCCCGACAAGCCTCAGCATCAGGCGCCACGCCGACAACCGCAGAGATGCGGCCGCAAAAGCGGCGACAGCGGCAGCGGCAACCGCGGCCGCGGGCCAGGGGACGCCCACCAGCAGGGCGATCGCCAGGACCGCCGCGCCGGCCAGTACACCCACAAGGCCAAGGGCGGCCATGCATCGGCTTCGGCTTGAGCTCATCGGCCATCCTCCTTCGGGCTGCACCCGCGACCCTGTGGCCGGGGCGTGGCTTCGGCTTGAACTCATCGGCCATCCTCCTTCGGGGGCTCGCCTGCTGGATCTCTTGGGAAACTTATTCGCCGCCGGGCTTGGCGGTCGTGTCGGGGATTTGCGGCCTCGGACGACACAGGCGATTACTCCTGCGACACGCCGCAGGGAACGCGGACCCGGCGGTGAGCCGCCAGATCCTCGTATATCTCGACGTAGCGGGCCGCCAGAGTGTCCATGGAGAACTGCCTGGCTCGGCCGAGACCCGAGCTGACAAGGGAGTCGGCGGTGTCTTTGTCGAAAAGCACCCGTTTCAGGGCAGCGGCCAGCGCAACCGGATCGCCGGGCTCGGCCAGCAAGGCATCCTGTCCGGGACGGGCCACGCCGGCATAGGCGTCCAGAGAAGAGGCCACGATCGGGGTGCGGGCGGCCATGGCCTCCAGCAGCACCACCCCGAACGACTCGCCGAACAACGACGGAGCGCAGAACACATCGGCGCCCTGGAGCCGGGCCTGCTTCTCGGCATCGGAAATCCGCCCCAGCCACACCACCCGGGAATCGTGCGCGGCTCGCTCCCGCAGCCCGGGCGTCTCCGGTCCATCCCCTCCCACCCAGAGCTGCACCTCGCTGGGCAGATGGGCGAGGGCATCGATCAAAACGCCGAGTCCCTTGCGGGGCTCATGTCGGCCCACAAAGAAGATGGTGGGCGCCGTTGCCCTGATCGGCGCCGATGCCGGGGCGTCGAGCTCAACCCCGTTGAACACCAGCTCGTACTGCCCGCCGAGCTGCCTCTCAGCCAGTGCGCGGGCGTTTTCCGATACCGCGCAGCGATGGTCCAGGCGATTGGACACCCACTGCACCAGAGGCCGCAATATCTGGTATGCGGAGCTGTGGCCGGATCGATGGAAAGTCCCCAACAGCGGAGCCGACTTGAGCACTGCGGCGGTGTTGGTGGGACCGGGCGCCAGCGGCTCGTGCAGGTGAAGGGCGTCGAAATGCTCATTGCGCAGAACCTGGATGGTGCGAAGCTGGGCAGGAGGGTCGGGCGCCAGGGGGGCGATCGAGCCGTTGTCCGCGGTGGGCAGGCTGTTGCCCAGGGGTGTGACCGACTCGTCGGGAGGAGGCCCGTCGCAGGGGGCCAGCACACGGGCTTCCACCCCCATGCGGCGCAGAGATCGGGCCAAGCCCATGACCTGGCCTTGGACGCCGCCGGGAATGGTGAGGCTGTACGGGCAGACCAGCCCCACCCTCATCGCAGAACCCCCTCGTTTGGCGAGCCGGCCCGCTCAGGGCCGAAGCGGGGGCCCGAAGCGGGAGCTCCGTGCCCATCGGAGCGACCCCGCTTCTGCCTGAACCGTTTGAGGGCCTCTTCGTCGCTGGGCCAGTTGGGCTGCATGAGGTGCCACTGCTCTGGAGCAGCTCGGATCAGCTCCTCCAAGGATCGGGCCAGATCCTGGGTGACCCGGGACACATCGGCCCGCAGGCTGCCTTGGCGGTCGGCGGGAACCGGGGGCAGCACCACACCCCGATGGTTGCGGCCGTCCTGGTAGACCGCGGCGGGCAGAATCGCCGCGCCGGTGCGGAGCGCCAGAACAGCGGGACCGGCGGGAAGCTGGGTCCGCTCCCCGAAGAACTCCACGTCCACGCCTCCAGGTCCCACTTGGCGGTCGGAGAGGAGGCACACCACCTGTCCGGCTCGCAGTGATTTGAGCAGCGCCGCAGCCGCATCGGGGCCGAGCGGCACGATGTCGATGCCCATGCGTCGGCGCTCCTCCACCATCCAGTCGAACAGCCGGGCCGGTTTCAGCGGTTCAACCACCGAGATCACCGGATAGCTCGGAATGCGGGCCATCCAGGTGCCGGCCCACTCCCAGCCGCCAAGATGGGGAAGGGCCAAAATCGGCGCGGTCCCGGAGTCTATGGCCTGTTGGACGTGGTGAAAGCCCCGGTGGCTGAACCGGGTGTCGATCTCGGCATCGCCAAGGTCGCCAATCCTGGCGCCGTCGTACCAGTAGCGGGCGTACGACTCGAAAGACGCCTGCACGGCCTCAGCCAGCGCCTCGCCTCGGAGTCCGGGCCCGCAAACCCGCTGGAGCCGCCGCTCGGTGATGAAGCGCCGCTCGGGCAGCAGACGATACGCACTGCGGCTGATGACCCGCGTGAGGGCCTCGCCCACCGCCTGCGGCAATCGCCGGGCCAGAGCGGCACCACCCCGGTACAGGGCCACATCGGCGGAGAACCGGCGGACTCGGGCAACCGGGGCTGCGCCATCGGCGGAGAACCGGCGGACTCGGGCAACCGGGGCTGCGCCATCGGCGGAGAACCGGCGGACTCGGGCAACCGGGGCTGCGCCATCGGCGGTGTCGGTCATGGCGGTGACAAGTCCCCGGCCTGGCGCCATACCTTGACGAACCTGTGCAGCGCCGTGGCAGCGGTGAGCACCAGCATGGCCCACAGCACGGGGATCAAGATGAAGCTGAACGCCAGCCCGGCGCCGAGAACGATGAACCGCTCAGCCCGCTCCATGAGGCCCCCCTTGGCATCGAACCCCAGCGATTCGGCTTTGGCCCGCTGATAAGAAACCAACATGGCCACCGCCATCAGCGCCACAGGCAGCATGAAGACGTGACCGGGCTCGTTGGCGCCCAAGTACCAGGCCACACCGCCGAACAACAGGGCATCGCACACCCGGTCGCTGACCGAGTCGAAAAAGGCGCCCCGCACCGAGCTGGTCCCCGAGGCCTTGGCAATGGGGCCGTCGAGGGCATCGGGCAGCCCCGTCAGGATCAAAAACACCAAACCATAGATGAGCCGCCCGCTTGCGATGACTGCGGCGGCAACCCCGGCCATGACGATCCCGAAGGCGGTTACCGCGTCAGCGCTGACCCCGGTTCGACAGAGCACCGCGCCGACGGGATCAAGCCCTCGATTCACTGCTGCGCGCCAATTGCCGTCGAACACCAGACCTCTGCTCCCAGACCTCTACTCGGGGTCTCGCCTTGCATCAACCGCCGAGCGCAGGCTGCCGTCGATCATGCAGCTCTTATGCTACTCGGCGGTCTGGGCCAGGTCGGCCCAGTCCTCGGGATTCGGCTGGACGAGCTGGTCGATAACCTCGCCGTCGACGCCGTCCACGAACACCAGGCCCCGCTGGTCGGGCTGGGGCTCGTTGGAGTAGAGCAGGATGCGCCAAGTGGGGCGGCTGAGCCAGCCCCGCCAGCCCATTTGGGCTGAAGCGTGCCCCACAGGGAAGCCCACCGCCCCTATGGCGATCACCAGCGCTTCGGACTCGTCGACTCTCAGCTCTTTGCCGCATACGAACCCGTAGAAGGCAAATGCGGCCAATGCGGCGGCCGCGGCCGGGAATCCCCCGTTGACCAGCGGGCTGTCGGAGGCGAACACCCAAACCGCGACGCAGACCACAGCGACCGAGAGGTACAAGATGGCCGGGATCCGGCGGCGGCTGTTGTTGGGAAACAGGTAGGGCCCGGCATATTCGCCGACATTCAGCTCTTGGGGGAGCTCGTCGGTGATG
>JAPYOG010000273.1 GCA_028278785.1 Candidatus Poriferisocius anaerobius
GCTCCCGGTAGGAGTCCAAGGAAGTCGGGGCGACGACGCCCACCCGTCGCAGCACCCGCAGTCCTGGGTCGCCCGCTTGGGGCAAGCTGAACTGCTCGCCCTCATCAGCAGGCACGCGGTCGGGCCGCCCCACACCCTGGACAAACAGCGCGGGCGCCCTGTCGCACTGGCCCAAGCACGGGCTGTCGTGGACCTTGGCGCCGCCGGCCTCCAACGAGGCTCTCAGCTCATCGTTGCCGGCTATGGCACATGACGGGTCGACGCACACATGGACGACATCGTCGCGATGGCCGGGATCGGTGGTGCGAAACAGGTCGTAGAAAGTGGCCACGCCGTACGCCTCTGCCGGCGGAACCCCCAGCCGCTCGGCCGCTCCGTTCAAACCGCCGGGGCTGATCCAGCCGATCTCGTGCTGGAGCGAGTGCAGCACCGGCAGGAGCAGATGGCGCAGTCCCTGGCGCCGGCTGCGGCCCCCGCGCATCACCCGCTCGGACTCGGCAACAGTGGCAGCACCGTCTGGGCGGACGATGGCGTCGATGGCCGCCTGCTCGGCTTGGCTGGGCTGCTCGTCGCCGAAGTGGAGGTCAGCCAACGGTGGCCTCCGCTGTCTTGGGGGCATCGAGCAGCTCTACCCGCACGGCTGCCGCCTTGAACTCGGCAGTGCCGGATCTCGGATCCCAGTCGGGGTTGGTGAGCACGTTCACATCGTTCAACTCCGGGTGGTGCAAGGTGGTGAAGGCCAACCCTGTGGGCAGGCTCGACACCAGGCGAACGCTCATCTCCACCGACCCCCGCGGCGAGCACACCCGCACCCGGTCGCCGTCGGCTATGCCCAAGTCGGCGGCGTCGTGTCTGTTCAGGTCCAGCCCGGCGAACCGCAGCGGCGAGTCGTAGTGCCCGCTCTGAACCCCGGTGTTGTAGGAGTCCAGCGCCCGCCCGGTGGTGAGCCGCAGGGGGAACTCCTGGCTCAACTCCTCAGTGGGCCCCTCGTGCTCCAGCACCGAGAACGGGGCCGGGTCGCGGCCCGCCAAGTCGTCCGCCCACAGCCAGCCGTGGAGAAACGGGCTCCCCGGGTGGTCTTCGGCGGGGCAAGGCCATTGCAAGCCGCCTGCGGCCTCCAAGCGCTCCCAGGACATGCCGGCGTGTATGGCTGACAGAGAGCGCAGCTCGTTCCAAGCGGCCTGCGGGTCGCGGGGGCCTAGTTCGTCGCCCATGGCCTCTGCCATGTCGCAAAGGATGTCGATGTCGTGGCGGGCCTGGCCGGGAGGCGAGACAGCGGGGCGCACCCGCTGCACCCGGCGCTCGCTGGAGGTGACGGTGCCGTTGCTCTCCGCCCAGGCCACCGACGCGGGCAGCACCACGTCGGCCATCTCCGCTGTGCGGGTCATCAGGATGTCCTGCACCACCAGGATGTCGAGGGCCTCGAGCTGGGCCCGGGCATGAACCGCATCGGCCTCCGAATCGGCGGGGTTCTCACCGATCACGTACAGCGCTCGCAGGTCGCCCCGCTCCATGGCCTCGAACATCAGCGTGAGGTGCCAGCCGGGCACGGGGTTGAGCGGGCGGCCGTAGGCGGCCTCGAACCGGGCCCGATGGCCGGGGTCGTCCACGCTGGCGAAGCCGGGGAACTTGTTGGGGATGGCCCCCATGTCGCCGCCGCCCTGCACGTTGTTCTGGCCCCGCAGCGGCACCAGGCCCGACCCCCATCGCCCCACATGGCCGGTGAGCAGGGCCAGATTGCACAAAGACAGCACGTTGTCCACCGCGTTATGGTGCTCTGTGATGCCCAGGGTCCACAGGATCTGAGCGGTGCCCGCGGTGGCGTAGGCGTGGGCCATCTCCACCACCGCGTCGGCGGAGATGCCGCAGATGGCAGCCACCGCGTCAGGGGTAAACGGCTCCACCGAGGCGGCGTAGGCCTCGAACCCCTGAGTGGAGTGGGCGATGAAGTCCTGATTGGACAGACCGGCGCGGATGATCTCCCGGCCTATGCCGTTGGCCAGCGCGATGTCTGTGCCCACGTCGATGCCCACCCACATGTCGGCGAAGCGGGCCGAGGAGGTGTAGCGGGGGTCGACGCAGTACATGCGGGCGCCGTTGTCGAGGCCCTTGAGCAGATGATGGAAGAAGATGGGATGGGCCTCGCGGGCGTTGGAGCCCCACAACAGGATCACATCGGCTTCCTCGATCTCCTGGTAGGAGCTCGTGCCCCCTCCCGCTCCGAACACTGTCGCCAGACCGACGACCGAGGGAGCGTGTCAAGTTCGGTTGCAGGAATCGATGTTGTTGGCGCCCACCACCGTGCGAATGAACTTCTGGGCGATGTAGTTCATCTCGTTGGTGGCTTTCGAGCAGCTGAACATCCCGAATGCCCGCGGCCCGTGCAGCTTGAGCACCTGGTTGAACCCGGCCGCAGCCCGCGACAGGGCCTCATCCCAGGTCGCCTCGCGCAGCCTCCCGCTGTCCCGCACCATCGGCGCGGTCAAACGCTCCCGCCTTGCCATATGAACCCCCCTTCCCCCGGAGTCACCGTGAGGTTGCAACAAGCCTATCCGCCTTCTGCGGCCAGGGTCGCCATGGTCAGCTCGACGTCAGCTCAACCCGATTATCTCGCCGTTCTCGTCGAGGTCGATGCCGGTGGCAGCGGGGTGGCGCCCGAGGCCGGGCATGGTGCGCATGTCGCCACAGATGGGGTAGACGAAGCCAGCGCCCACCGAGGCCCGCACCTCGCGCACCGGCAGGGTCCAGCCGGTGGGGGCGCCCTTGAGGGAGGGGTCGGACGAGATCGACAGATGGGTCTTGGCGATGCACACCGGAAGGCGGCCGAAACCGGCGGACTCGTAGGTGTCAAGCTGCCGGTTGGCCGCGGCCGAGTACTCGACGCCGTCGGCGCCGTACACGGTGGTGGCCACCGCGGCGATCTTCTCCTTTAGCGGCAGGTCGTCCTCGTAGAGCACTTTGAACGAGCTGGGCTCCTCGCAGGCCTCGGCCACTGCTTCGGCCAGCTCGGCCGCCCCCGCGCCGCCGTCGGAGAAGTGGGTGGTGACCGCGCAGCGGGCACCGTACTCGGCGGCGATCTCGGCGATGGCGGCCAGATCGGCGTCGTGGTCGCCGGGGAAGGCGTTCACAGCCACCACCGGGGTCACGCCGTGGGCCTTCATGTTGGAGAGCTGCTTGCGGAGATTGTCGCCCCCGGCATGAACCTCGTCGGGATTCTCGGCCAGCAGCGCCTCGGGCAGGGGCATCCCGGCCACAATGCGGTGGTTGCCGGAGTGGGCCTTGAGCCCCCGCACGGTGGCCACCATCACGGCCGCGTCGGGGGCCAGGCCCGAATAGCGGCACTTGATGTTGAAGAACCGCTCGGCCCCCATGTCGGCGCCGAACCCGGCCTCGGTCACGAGGAAGTCGCCGGTGCCGATGGCGATGCGATCGGCCACTATGGAGGAGTTGCCGGTGGCGATGTTGCCGAACGGCCCGGTGTGCACCAGAGCCGGTCCGCCCTCCAGGGTCTGCATCAGGTTGGGCTTGAGGGCGTCCTTCAACAGCACGGCCATGGCGCCGGCCGCCTTCAAATCCTCAGCGGTAACCGGGTGGCCCGCCTTGGTGTAGCCCAGCACTATGCGGCCCAGCCGAGCCCGCAGATCCGGCAGCGAGGTGGCCAGTGCCAATGTGGCCATCACCTCCGACGCGGCGGTGATGTCGAATCCGCTCTCCCGGGGAACCCCGTCGAGCCTCCCGCCCAGGCCGATCACCACGTTGCGAAGAGCCCGGTCGTTGATGTCCACCACCCGCCGCCAGGTGATGTTGTGCAGGTCCAGCCTCGATTCGTTGCCGTGGTAGATATGGGCGTCGAGCATGGCCGAGCACATGTTGTGGGCTGCGGTCACCGCGTGCATGTCGCCGGTGAGGTGGAGGTTGAACAGCTCCATGGGAACCACCTGGCTGTACCCGCCGCCGGCCGCGCCGCCCTTGATGCCGAACGTGGGTCCCAGCGAAGGCTGGCGGATGGCGATGGTGGCCCGCTTGCCGATGTGGCCGAATCCCTGGCCCAGCCCCACAGTGGTGGTGGTCTTGCCCTCGCCCAGCGGTGTGGGGGTGATGGCGGTCACCACCACGTAGCGGGCTCGGGGCCGGTCGGCCAGCGCCTCGATGGCATCGAGGCTGACCTTGGCCGCTCCCGCCCCGTAGGGCTCCAGCATCTCAACCGGAATGCCGGCCTCAGCGGCGATCTCGGTCAGCGGACGCAGGTTCGCCCCTCGGGCTATCTCAAGATCAGAAGGAAAAGACACGGTCCCGCCTCTCAGGCTCGTTGTGTTGACGCCAACCGCAACAGCGTAAACCCAAACGAGCAGCGTCAGCCGACTTTGGCGAAGAACCAGTGGGCTGGCTCGGCTTCCATGGCCACAGCGCCGTCGTCATCGCTTCGGCCTGGATCGGAGGCACCGCCGTCATCGCTTCGACCCGCGACAGCAGAATCGGCGACAACCCGGTAGGTCTGCACGCGGGCGATCACGAAATCGGCGCCCACGGCCAGCTCCACGCTGGCCTCTGAGCCCTGATCCAGCCCGAACGCCTCAGCAGCCGACTGCCACCCCCAGTTATGGCCGTCCGCCGACCAGCCGATCCACTGCCCAGGCGCCGGGGACGGCTCGGATTGGCCGAAATCAGCGCCCTCTGGCGCCGGGGACGGTGCTGCGGCGGCGAGCTCGTCTTGTGAGAAGGCAACCAGAACCTCTCCGCTCCCCGGGTCTTCGAAGATCACCTGCTCGACGCGTCCGCTCGCGTCCTCCACCAATCGCATGCCCTCCGGCGGCGACTCGGCCGCCATCTCCTCGGGGCTGATCTCCAATACCGGCGCCTGGCTTGCCAAGCTCACCAGGGTTGCGCCTCCCAGGGGTTCGTTGAAGCGGAGCTCGAACCCGCCTTTGCGCACCGGCGCGACCTGGGGACCGGCGCTTCGGCCCCAGATCGCGCCGGGCGCCGCCCAAACGGCAACTCCGGCGGGGCCGACTGCCAGATGATCCACCCGCCTGATGCCATCAGGCAGCTCCGCCACCAGCGCGGGGGCATAGGCGCCGGGGCTGCGCTCCACAAGAAGGTCGCCGGCCGCGCCCCCGGATGTCCACACAACCTCGTTGGAAGACCCGTGGTAAAGCGCCGCAGCCCCGAATGAAGTGGCAGGTGAGCCATCCAGCGGGGAGCGCTCCCACCCCCGCCCGTCAGCGGTGGTCAAAAGAAAGTCGCCCTCATCGCTGAACAGCACGAAGCGGAAGCCGTCTGATGTGCTGCGCCCGGCGATGCTCCAGCCCGGGTACACCGCGGCGAGCTGCGCCGTCCCGCCTTGACTGCGGTAGAAGCGGATCATCTCTTCGCGCTGCCCGAAGAGCTGGTCTTGCTCCTGCGGGGTCAGAACGAAGGACTCTGCGGGGGAGTCCAAGTCGCGGGTGAAGCTCAGCGTGTCGCCCTCCAGGCTGGTCCACCCGGCGATCTCGGACTCGTCGGACACCAGCCCCCGAGCCGCGATCACCGATTCGAGGTCGATGCGAGTGGCTGCCTTTACCGCCACCAGGATGTTCTGGCCGCTCACAAGGGCGGCGGCGATGTCTGCGCGCTCGGAGGGATCGGACGGGGGCAACCCCAGATCCTCCCACCCGCCGCCCTGGTTGTCGGAGTAGAACACCAGGTTATGCCTGCCCGCGCCGTCGTATCGCCGGCCTGACACCAGCCAGCGGTCGCCGGCGATGTCAATGGACTCGACGGAGAGCCCGGCGGGGACGTCCAATGCCGTCCACCCGCGGCCGTCCTCGGAAACCAGCACCCTGTTTCCATCCGAGGAGGGCGCTTGGACCACTGCCCGTCCATCTCCCGTGGAGGTCAGGCCGTAAGCAAGGGACAAATCGGATTCCATCACTGCGGCGGCGTCCAACGCCTCCCATTCCAGGAGCGGGCCTGTTGAGAGGCTCTGGGGAGTGGGGGCCTCCGCATCGGCGGCCTCGGGCCCGCCGGGCAAGCTGCCAGCATTCGGATCTTGCGCGGGAGCTGGGACAGGATCAGCGTCTTGGGCAAGGGATGGCTGGTCAGCCGCGATCACCTCGGTGGGCTGATCCTCCTCCAGAGCGTTCCAGGCCGCGATCCCGCCGCCCACCAGGGCGACTGATGCCGCGATGCCCGCAACCGCCTGGCGGACATGGCGGGCTTTGGCACGGGCAGCGGCCCGCTCGGCGATGCGCGACACCGGCGGCGGCTCAGCAGGGGCTTCGACTCGCCGGCGGATCGCCGATCCCAGCGACGCCCCGAGATGCCGTTCGCCGGCTTCAGTCAGGTCTTCGGGATTTCGGTGCTCGTTGTTCATTGCTCAACCACCTTTCGCAGTTCGGCCAATCCTCGGGATGTGGCGCTCTTAACCGTGCCCAGCCGTATCCCCAAGACCTGGGCGATCTCCTTCTCGGTCATGTCGGCGTAGTACTTCAAGACCAATACGGTCTTCTGCCGGGTTGAGAGCCGGTTGAGGGCGTCGAGCAGGTAGTCCTGCTCTTCGGGGTCGGGCGCCATGAATGGCCGCAGGCCGATGCGCCGCCTCACCTCCCGCTTGCGCAGCTCGCTGCGGGCGCCGTTCACCACCGCGGTCCGCAGGTACGCCCCGGGGCGGTCGAGGCGGCCCCAGCGGTCCAGAACCTTGGCAAAGGCGTCCTGCACGACCTCCTCGGCCAACTCCACGGCGTCCACCAGCCCCCGCGCCAGGCGGACCATGGGCTCGTATTCGCAGCGGTACAGGTCGTCGAAGGTGCTCAGCTCAACTGCCTCTCCAACTTGCACCCGCAGCGGCGAAGCCGGCTGCTCGCTCTCAGAGATTCCCGAAGCCATCCAGCACACAGTTTCCATCACCCCGCAACGACGCCTGGTGATGCTGGATGGTTCCCTGCCTTTCGGCATAGGACTCGGCAGTGGCCGCTCGTTCCGCTAGGTTGCCGATTGTGAGCAACTCGCCTGGCATCGTGGAAGGGGAGTGGGACGACCAGCCCCACAATCAGCGCAGAACTTGGCGGGCATTCTTCAAGCGGTGGCGCCGCAGCAAGGAGTTATTCCGGCTCGAGGTGGTTCGCACCGAGGCCATGTCGGCCGACGACTTCTTCCTGATCGGCCGGGCAACCGCGGGCCGCATCCAAGAGGGCGACGCCGTGGTGGTCGATATCGGGGATCGCTCGGTGTCCACACGGGTCGTCTCCGTCGATCACACCGTGCAGGGCGACAGCAGCGACAGCGGGGGCGAATTCCACATGCTCATGACCCTCAAGCTCGAGGGTATCGGCCCCGGCGCCGGCATCGAGCCCGGCATGGTCGTGCGCCAGCCCGGCTGACTGACAAGATGGTCAGATAACGCGGCCAGACAAGGCCAGGCGGTCAGGCCAGCACCTGGACGATCACCACCACGACCAGCACGACCACCGCGGCAAGAGCCGCTGAAGCCAGCAGCATGGCGCCGGGCAGGCGCTTCCCGAACAAGCGGATCGCCCGGCGGCTGGGAATCGGGGCAACCGGTTTGTGTAGGGGGATGGACTGGGGGGCCACGGTGATGCCGGGAGGATCAATGCCAAGCTGCTCCCCATCTCGAACTTTTTCAGTCCACTTCATCCCATCCCACCAGCGAACACCATGACGCCCAAACGGGTCGGTGTGCCAACCGGCACTGGACTCGGGGTTCGGAGCCACCTCAACGCCGAGTCTAGCCATATGTCTAGCCGTATGGGACGCGGTGAGGTCAAGGGGGAACCGCTACTATCTGCGGCCATGCAATCCGAAAACGTAGAGCTCTCCACCGACGACGGCCCCATGCGCCTGTACGTGGCCCAGCCCGGCGGCGAGCCGCGGGCCGCAGTCATCGTGATCATGGAGGCGTTCGGCCTCAACGACCACATCGAGGAGGTGACCCGGCGCGTCGCAGCCGAGGGCTACCTGGCGGTGGCGCCCGACCTCTTCCACCGATACGAGACCAAGGTGGCCGGCTACGACGAGATGGACAAGATCTTCAAGATGATGTCCAACCTGCACGACTCCCAGTCCCTCATGGACGTGGACGCCACCCTGGGCTATCTGGCAGGCCGGGGAATCCCCTCCGAGAAGGTGGGTGTGACCGGTTTCTGCATGGGCGGGCGGCTGACCTTCCTGACCGCCATCAGCCGACAGGTGGGCGCGGCGGTCACCTACTACGGCGGGGCCATCGTCACCGAGGGGTTCACTCCCTCCATGCCCAAGCTGGCCGACCGACACGGCGAGCTCCGGTGTCCGTGGCTGGGCTTGTTCGGCGACCTCGACGCCATGATCCCCGTGGACGCCCTCGAAAAACTCCGAGCCGAGCTCGAGGCCAACGCCCAGCCCACCGAGCTAGTGCGCTACTCAGAGGCCGACCACGGGTTCTCGTGCAACGAGCGCCCGTCGTACAACCCCGAGGCAGCAGCCGACGCCTGGTCCCGCATGACAGCCTGGTTCCACACCCACTTGGGCTGAGCCGCCGCGGTCAGCCCGCATCCGGTCATGCTGCCGTGTTCGGACCGCTAGTGGGACAGGTGGCCGGGGGATCAGACGAATGCGGAGGCGAACACCAGCGAGACGATTGTCATCACCTTGATGAGGATGTTCATCGACGGCCCGGAGGTGTCTTTGAAGGGGTCGCCCACGGTGTCGCCCACCACTGCGGCCTTGTGGGGCTCGGAGCCCTTGCCGCCGTGGGCGCCGGCTTCGATGTGCTTTTTGGCGTTGTCCCAGGCCCCGCCCGCGTTTGCCATGAAGATGGCCAGGGCGAAACCGGTTACCAGGGCGCCGGCCAAAAAGCCGCCCAGGGTGTCCACGTCGATGAACCCGAGAATCAAAGGCACAGCCACGGCCAAGGCCCCTGGTACCAGCATCTCCCTCAGCGATGCCTGCGTCGAGATGGCCACGCAGCGGGCGGAGTCGGGGTTCACTCCCTCAGCACCCTCCCGCAAACCGGGAATCTCCCGGAATTGGCGTCGCACCTCCTCGATCATTTTGTTGGCAGCGCGGCCCACCGCGTCGATGGTCAGGGCGGCGAACAAGAACGGCAGCATCGCCCCCAGGAACAGGCCGATGAAGACGTCCACTTCCCCAACGTTCAATGAGAGCGAGAAGCTGGGATCCTCCAGCCGCAGTGCCCATTCGAAAGTCTTGAACAGAGCGAGGGCTGTCAGGGCGGCTGAGCCCACGGCGAATCCCTTGGCGATTGCGGCGGTGGTGTTGCCCAGGGAGTCGAGGGCGTCAGTTACCTCCCGCACCTCGGGGTCGAGCTCGGACATCTCGGCGATGCCGCCGGCGTTGTCGGCAATGGGGCCGTAGGCGTCCACTGACACCACTACGCCGGTGGTGGCTAACATCCCGATGGCGGCCACGGCGATGCCGTAGATGCCGTTGGCCGTGTCGTCGCCAAGCAATGTTTGCTGACCGCCCCAGTAGGCCACCAGCACACCGGCGCCGATCAAGATGACGGAGGCGGCCACCGACACCATGCCGGCGCTGATGCCCGAGAGCACGGTGGTAGCTGGACCGGTCTCTGCCTGCTGGGCGATCTTGCGGACCGGGGCGTAGTGGTCGCTGGTCCAAATCTCGGCCACTTTTCCGATAGCCCAGCCCACTGCCAAGCCGCCGATCACCGAGATGGGCAGTCCCCACCAGTTCTCAAAGTCGTCGCCGGTGAAGAACCACAGGCCGACCAGGATGGTTCCGATCACAGTGAGGCCCATGGCCACGTTGGTGCCCATGTGAAGTTGGCGCGACAGGCTCTTCACGTCGCCTTGGGCGCTGCCCCGCACTGCGAACGAGCCGACGATGGCGGCCAGCATCCCGACGAATGCCACGGCCAGCGGGAACATGAGCTGGGCGAGTCCGACTCCGCTGGCAGCGATGGCGTCACCAGTCGCCTGAGTTTCCTCGATCACGGCGAACGAAAACGCGGTGAGGGCGATGGGGGCGATGATCGACCCGCTGTAGCTCTCGAAGAGGTCGGCGCCCATGCCTGCCACGTCGCCCACGTTGTCGCCCACGTTGTCTGCAATGGTGGCGGGATTGCGGGGGTCGTCCTCGGGGATGCCAGCCTCCACCTTGCCCACCAGGTCGGCGCCCACATCGGCCGCCTTGGTGTAGATGCCGCCGCCCACACGTGAGAACAGGGCGATGGAGCTGGCCCCCAAGCCGAAGGCCGTGAATATCTCGAACGGGTCGTCCACGCTGAGCCACTCCACGAACAGCAGGTAGGTGAGGGCCAGGCCCAAAAGGCTCAGCCCGGCCACCGAGAAGCCCATGACCGCGCCGCCGCGGAAGGCCAGCGGCAGGGCCTTGGCCGGGCCCTCGGTGGCAGCCTGGGTGGTGCGGGCGTTGGCCATAGTGGCCACCGTCATGCCCACGTAGCCGGCGCCCGCTGAGAGCACCGCGCCCAAGATGTAGCTGACGAAGGAGAGGGCAACCCCGGTGAGCAGGGGAATGAGCACCGCCATGATGACCACGAAGCCGGCCACCCAGGTGTACTCCTGCTTCAGGAAAGCCCTCGCACCGGACTGGATCTCGGTCATGAGATGCACCATGCGGTCGTTGCCCGGCGGCGCCGACTTCACGAGTCTGTAGAAGAAAAAAGCAAGTCCCAGCGCGAGGATCGCGCTGATTCCGGCGAGATACGGTACGGCGTCCACCTTGACCCCCTATAAGAGACAGCTAGGCGAAGATATACAGCGGCCAAGCGTCCTGCCAAGGTTGCCCCCGGGATACGGGATATCCGATTGAGCGTCGCGGGCCGTCATTTGGGGGCGATGACGCGGGGATGGGCGGTGCTGGGG
>JAPYOG010000274.1 GCA_028278785.1 Candidatus Poriferisocius anaerobius
GCCTCGGCGCCGGGCTCGGTGGTGTTGGACAAGCTGGGCATGAACCCGGCCAACGTCGCCGCCGAGGCCGCGGCGCTGATCAACAGTGAGGGGAAACGACCATGAGCAGTCTCCACGACTTGTATCGCCATCACGGACAGAGTCCGTGGCTCGACAACCTGCGCCGGGAGTGGATCAACAACGGGGAGCTGGCCCGCTGGGTGAAGCGGGGGGTGAGGGGCCTCACCTCCAACCCCAGCATCTTCCAAAAGGCCATGACCTCGGGCAGCGAATACGACAAGCAGCTCGCCGGCCTGCTGGCAGGCGGCATGAGCGTGGCCGATGCCTACTGGGAGCTCGTGCTCACCGATATCGGCAGTGCCCTCGATGTGCTCGCCCCCGTACACGCGGACAGCGACGGCATCGACGGCTTCGTCTCGGTGGAGGTCGATCCCAAGCTGGCCCGGGACACCGACGGCACTCTGGCCGCCGCTCGGGCCCTTCACCAGCGCGTCGGCCGCCCCAACCTGTATGTGAAGATTCCCGGCACCGCCGAGGGCTTGCCCGCCATCCAGTCGATGACCGCCGAGGGCCGAAGCGTCAATGTGACCCTGTTGTTCTCCCTCGAGCGCTACGCCGAGGTCATCGAGGCCTATCTCCGCGGTTTGGAGGCCCGCGAGGGCGACCTCTCGTCGGTCTCAGGGGTGGCCTCGTTCTTCATCAGCCGCACCGACACCGAAGTGGACCGGCGCTTGGAGGCCACCGGCACACCGGAGGCGCTGGCCCTGCGGGGCCGAGCGGCGGTGGCTCAAGGCCAGGTGGCCTACAAGCTGTTCACCCAGAAGTTCACCGGAGCACGCTGGGCGGCCCTGGCTGCTCGGGGCGCCCGGGTGCAGCGGCCGCTGTGGGCTTCCACGTCCACCAAGAATCCGGCTTATCCCGACACCCTCTATGTCGAGCAGCTCATAGGGCCGAACACGGTGAACACGCTGCCCGATGCCACCTTGGAGGCCTTCGCCGACCACGGCAAGCTGGCCCGCACCGTGGACGCCGACCCCGGCGCCGCCCAAGCCGTTCTCGATGCGGTCACCGATGTCGGGGTGGATCTGGAAGCAGTCGCCGGGCAACTCGAGGACGAGGGAGTGTCGGCCTTCGTGCAGTCGTTCGACGATCTGCTTGAAAGCCTGGCCGCCACCGCCGACCGGTTGATGGAGAACAGAAGCGCTGTATCCGCTTGCTCAGGCCTGATGGAAGGCGCCCGGTGACGATCGCCCCTCCAGCCAGCCGCGAGCTGCTGGAACTGAGCCCGGGCGACCTGATGGCAGAGGCTCGGGCGATCCGAGACCGCGTATACGGCACCCGGATCACCTATTCCCCGAAGGTGTTCATCCCCCTCACCATGCTGTGCCGGGACAAGTGCGGCTACTGCACGTTCGCCCAGCCGCCCGCCCGATTGGAGTCTCCCTACCTCAGCGATCACGAGGTGCTGGCCATCGCCGAATCGGGAGCGGCCGCCGGTTGCCACGAGGCGCTGTTCACCTTGGGCGAGCGCCCCGAGCTGCGCTACCCCGACGCAGCGAGGTGGCTGGAGACCCGCGGCTTCGCCACCACGGTGGACTACCTGGCCCATGCCACCCGGCTTGTGCTGCAAAAGACCGGCCTGCTCCCCCACGCCAATGCGGGCGCGCTCTATTCCGAGGAGCTGGCCCTGCTCCGCGAGACCGCCCCATCGCAGGGGATGATGCTGGAGACGCTGGCCGAGCTGGACTGCCATCGGGGATCGCCCGACAAAACCCCGGATCGGCGCCTGGCCGCTCTGGAGGCCGCCGGCGAGCTGTCCATCCCGTTCACCACCGGCATCTTGGTGGGCATCGGCGAAACCCGTGCCGACCGGGTGGACGCCTTGGCAGCCATCGCCGAGTCCCATCGGCGCTGGGGCCACATCCAGGAGGTGATCGTCCAGAACTTCTTGCCCAAGCCGGGCACGGCCATGCATGCTGCGGCGCCCTTGGGCCACGACGAGTACTTGGAGGCCATCGCTCTGGCCCGCCTTGTTCTTCCCGAGGACATCCACCTCCAGGCCCCGCCCAATCTCTCCGACGACTTCGGGCGGCTGCTCGATGCGGGCATCGACGACTGGGGCGGGCTGTCGCCGGTGACAGCCGACCATGTGAACCCCGAGCGCCCGTGGCCGGCTCTGGACCGCTTGCGGGAGGCCACCGAGGCCAGAGGGTTCGCCCTGGCTCCTCGGCTGACCGTCTATCCCGAGTACGCCCTCGACGCTGAGCGATGGCTGGACGCCGGCTTGCGATTCCAGGTGCTCGACCGCAGCGACGCTGAGGGGCTCGGACGGCCCGACGACGGCGGCTGGTACTCCGGCGCCGATGCTTCGCCGCCGGTGCTGTTGGCGCCTCCGACCGCTAACGGCGCCCCTGTCGGCCACGCCACCGCCGGAGGGGCGGTGGGCGAGGTGCTCGCCGGAGTCCGGGCCGGTCAAGAAGTCGGGGTCGAAGAGATCGTCACCCTGTTCGGCGCCCGCGGTCGCGAGGTTCGAGCGGTGGCCTCTGCGGCCGACGAGCTCCGCTGGGCCGCTGTGGGAGACGAGGTCACCTGGGTGTCCAACCGCAACATCAACTACACCAACATGTGTACCTTCAAGTGCCGGTTCTGCGGCTTCTCCAAGGGCCCGCTATCGCTCAACCTGCGAGGCGACCCCTACCTGCTGAGCTTGGAGGACATCGCCGCGCGCACTGTGGAGGCGGCCGAGGCCGGGGCCACCGAAGTGTGCCTGCAAGGCGGCATACACCCGGACTTCGACGGCGACTACTACATCGACGTCACCCGCGCGGTGAAGGACGCGGTGCCCGACATCCATGTCCACGGCTTCACCGCCCTCGAGGTGACAGAGGGCGCCCGGCGGCTGGAGGAGCCCCTGGCCGACTATCTCCGCCGCCTGATGGACGCCGGCTTGCGCTCGCTGCCGGGCACTGCCGCCGAGATCCTCGACGACGAGATCCGCGCGGTGATCTGTCCCGACAAAATCGACACCGGCGAGTGGCTGGAGGCCCACCGCACCGCCCACGGCCTCGGGCTGAGGTCCAACGTGACCATCATGTTCGGCACGGTCGAGCGACCGGTCCACTGGGCCCGCCACCTGGTCCGAACCCGTGCGCTCCAAAAGGAGACCGGCGGGTTCACCGAGTTCGTGCCCCTGCCCTTCGTCCACATGGCCGCCCCCATCTACCTCCAGCGTCGCTCACGCCGGGGGCCCACCTTCCGGGAGGCCCTGCTGATGCACGCCGTGGGCCGTATCGCCTACCACGGCTGGATTCCCAACATCCAGGCATCCTGGGTGAAGCTGGGCATGGCCGGCGCCGCCCAGATGCTCCAAGCCGGCGTCAACGACTTGGGCGGCACCCTCATCAACGAGAACATCTCCAGGGCCGCGGGGGCGTCCCACGGCCAAGAGGCCGCCGAGGACGACCTCCGCGCCCTGTGCCTCCCCCTGGGCCGCCCCCTGCGCCAGCGCACCACCCTGTACGAAGCGGTAGCTGTCTGATCTCGCCATTACGGCCAGTGTCCTGAGCCGTCCCGCTGCCCGGGTGTGGGCTGTGCCCGGTGGTCCCGCCGCCTCCTCCAAACCGGCGAGCCTCTCAGCCGACCTCACATCGCGATGGGCCCCGGAGGGAGACGACCGCAGCACCTCGCGGGCCGCCCGCTTCCCCCCCGCGCACACCCAGCTCCCGGCCCGCACGGCTGGCCGGCCGGCATCGTCCACCATCCGAACAGCCCCATCCTCGAACTGCCGGCCGGAATCTCCTCGCGGCCCGGACACAGCCCCTTTCCGCAGAGCATGCCCCCGCGACAAAGCAGGGGAGCCCCAGCAGCCGAGCTCTGGTGCGTCGGCGCGGGCGTCAGTCGGTGTAGGCGACGTTTCCCTGGGCTTGGGTGTTGGCTAGGCCGATGCTCCAGGCGAGGACGAGGCCGAGTTGGTTCTCGCTGCCGACGGCGACGGTGACGGTAGCCGATGTCTGTTCGGCAGAGAGGTACACGAAGATGTTCCGGCCGATGTTGCCGTCGCGCAGCGGAGACAGCAGGATCGTCGGTCGGCTGGCGGGGATGCAGTCCAGGCTGACCTCGAAGTCGACGGCGGCGTCGCTGCGGCTGGCGGTGGGGTTGT
>JAPYOG010000275.1 GCA_028278785.1 Candidatus Poriferisocius anaerobius
ATAACCGGGTACAGCCGGTGCTCCGAGGCCGAGTACTACAGGTACCTCGACGCCGAAGAGCAGCAGATAGTCGACCAATACGCCGCCGAGGAGCACTACATCGAGCAGATACGCGAGGAAGAACAACGAGACGAGCCGTTCTTCATCTGCATCAGCCAAGAAGAATGGGAACAAACAAGACACGATCTGTTACGCACTGGCGACACAACTCCCCGCTGCCAACTCGCCAACTTCGGCGACTAAACCCCTCAACCCGCCCACCCCATATCTCGCGGGCGAGGTGTTGGACGGGGATGGTGAATAGGTAGGCTGGCCTGCGGTGACCGATAACGCCGTCGGGCTGGTTGACGAGGACGACGGCGGAATCGTCGGAGGACCTTGGATTGAGACCGAGCCCAAGGGCCGCGCCTTGGGCTCAGCCCGAGCGCTGCTGGCCGGAATGGGGCTCATCATGGTGGGCAACGGGCTCCAAGGAGCGGTGCTCGGCGTGCGGGCCGAAAACGAGGGGTTCGGACTGGCCATCACCGGCGCGGTCATGGCCGGCTTTTTCGTGGGCTTTCTGCTTGGAGCGCGGCTGGCCGAGCACTTCTTGGGGGCAGTGGGCCATATCCGGGTGTTCGCCGCATTGGCCTCGATGGCGTCGGCGGTTTCCATCCTCCACCCGCTGTGGGTAAATCCCCCCGCATGGGTGGTGTTGCGGGTGATCTTCGGGCTGTGCATGGCGGGGATATACGTCACGGTGGAGTCATGGCTCAACGACATGGGCACCAAGGCCAATCGGGGCCGCCTGCTGGGCACGTACTCGGTCGTGACGATGGGCGGGCTGGCGGCCGGCCAGCTATTGCTCAACGGCGGCGACCCCGCAGGCTTCGATCTCTACATCTTCTCCTCGGCGCTCATCTCGGTCGCCCTGGTGCCCATCGCCCTGTCGGCTACCAGCGCGCCTCCGCTGGTGGCGCCCATGCCGCTGCCGCTGCGCCAGCTCGTCTCGCTGGTGCCCACGGGGATGCTCACCGGCTTTTGCGCCGGGATGAGCCATGGTGCGCTCCTCGGGGTGGGGGCGGCGTACGCGGCCAGCGAGGGACTGCCCGCCTCTCGCATCGCCCTGTTCCTGTCGGCGGCCACCACCGGGGCAATCGTGTTCGTCTGGCCCATCGGCGCCGCATCCGACCGCATATCACGGCGAGTGGTCATCTTCGCGGTGGCCACCGCTGCGGCGGCCATTGCCGCGGCCATGACTCTGATCGACCCCGGAACCGGCCTGTCGTTGGCATTCATGTTCCTCTTCGGCGGCACCACCTTCCCCCTCTACTCACTGGCCATCAGCCATATCGGCGACTGGGTGCCGTCGAATCAGCTGAGCGGCGCCAGCGCGGGGCTGGTGCGGGTTACCGGCATCGGCGCGGTGATCGGCCCGGTGGTTGCCGGACTGGCCATGGCCCTCACCTCCCCTTGGGCGTTCTTCATCGTGCTGGTAGTGCCGCATGCGATGATCTCAGTGGTCATCGGCGGGAGGATCGCAGCCCGCAAGGGCATACTCGCCAACGAGCAGACCAAGTTCGCCCCGTGGCCGGTGCGAGCCTCGTCCATGGCGCTGAACCTGCTCCTCCGCACGGCACGGCCCATGAAGCGAAGCGACCGGACCGGACCTGGCCAAAATAGCTAGCCAACCTCTAGCATTTTCAATCAGAGTTCGATATTTTTCATGTATGTCCACAGTAGCGATAGACGTCGAGGTCGCCTTTGAGCTGGCGGCAGAATACCTGGGGGTTGCCGACGAGCTAGACCTGCGACGCCAAAGATGGGCCTTCGTGGTCGACGAGTTGGACTACTGGCTGGGCGACGGTCACTACCCGGTTAGCCAGGCGCTCGGCGGGATCTCCCGGCAACTCCGGATCGACTCCGAGGACATCTCCCGTCGGGCCCAGATGGTGCTGCTCGGCCCAGAGGGGCTGAACCTGGCCCTATGGGCCGTCGACGTGCTCCGCAACACGCCCGAGGCGTGGGACGGCGACCACATCGTGTCGAGGTCCGACTTGGAGGCGCACGTGACCCGCAACGATGAGCTGGGGCAAGCAGCTCGCATCCTGCTCTCCAGCCCCAACCTGTTCACCATGCTGGACACGGCTCGCGACAACCGCGACTACCTTGCCGATCCCACCGGGGGATTCACTGCCAGCGGGGGCGACGGGCGCATCAGCATGGACGACTTGGATTCCTTCGAGGCCAAGATGTCGGCCTATACCACGCTGCTGCCCTATCTGGCCGCCATCGACACCGCTGCCCAGGGCGATCCGTCCAAGGCCGACCGTTTCCTGTCCAAGGCAGATTTCGAGGCTATTGCCGCCGATGCGAGCCTTCCGCCCAGCGTGCGGGAGGCGGCCGCTGCCGTGGTCGCCCACGGCGCCTACCACCGCGCCGACGGGTTCGGCTGGGACGACGCGGGATTCTGGGCCATGGAGGCCGCTGGGGTGCTACCCGTGGTGGGCGAGATCGTGGACTCCACGAGGGCGCTGTATGCCCTGAGCCAGGGGGACTGGCGCTCAGCGCTGATGTTCGCCGCCAGGGTGGCCATGCCCATGGGATCGGGCAAGACGCTGAATGTGGCCCGGGCCCTGCTGGAGATGGGCCGCCGCCGCGCGTTCAAGGAGATGCAGTACTACACCATCACCCAAACGGCGGCGAAAGCCAAGAAAAAAGCTGCCAGGACTGTGCAGAGCAAGGCTGGGCAGAAGGCCAAGGAGACCTTCGACAAGTGGAGGGATGACGCCCCGCCCGGATTCGAGTACCTGCCGCCGCTGTCGCGCCCTTAGTCTTAGTCTGTGGGCATGGTCTCGGAGCTGTTCGACCCTGGGCTTTGGAAGCCGGTTGACGGGTTCGACCTGACCGACGTGACCTATCACCGGGCCGTACACCAGGCCACCGTGCGGATTGCCTTTGACCGCCCCGAGGTGCGCAACGCCTTTCGGCCCCACACGGTGGACGAGCTGTATCGCACCCTGGACCACGCCCGCATGACCCCCGATGTGGGCGCCGTTCTGCTCACCGGCAACGGGCCGTCTCCCGTGGACGGGGGGTGGGCGTTCAGCTCAGGGGGGGACCAGCGCATCCGGGGCGCCGACGGCTACCAGTACGCCAGCGGGGAGACGGCCGACACCGTGGACGGCGCCCGCACCGGTCGCCTGCACATATTGGAAGTGCAGCGGCTCATCCGGTTCATGCCCAAGGTGGTGATCGCGGTGGTGCCGGGGTGGGCGGCCGGCGGCGGCCACAGCCTGCATGTGGTGAGCGACATGACCCTGGCGTCGGCCGAGCACGCCCGCTTCAAGCAGACCGACTCCGACGTGGCCAGCTTCGACGGCGGCTTCGGGTCGGCCTACCTGGCCCGACAAGTGGGCCAGAAGCGGGCCCGGGAGGTGTTCTTCACGGGCAGGGCCTACACCGCCGCTGAGGCTTACGAGATGGGCATGGTCAACGCCGTGGTGCCCCATGCCGAGCTGGAGAAGGTGGCGCTGGAATGGGCCGCAGCGGTGAACGCCAAGAGCCCCACCTCCCAGCGCATGCTGAAGTTCGCTTTCAACCTCATCGACGACGGGCTGGTGGGCCAGCAGGTGTTCGCCGGAGAGGCCACCCGGCTGGCCTACGGCACCGACGAGGCCGCAGAGGGCCGGGACTCCTTCCTAGAGAAGCGCACCCCCGATTTCTCCAAGTTCCCCTACCACTTCTAGTTGTGCTCCCGACCCAGGCCCCTGCACCGGGCTACTGGAGGGCCACCGCAAAAATCGCTCGCTAAGAGGCGTCCAGGCAGCGGAAGCGGCCGCGGGAGAGCAGGGCGACCAGGTATGCGGCCACTGCGAAGGCGGTGAT
>JAPYOG010000276.1 GCA_028278785.1 Candidatus Poriferisocius anaerobius
GATCCACCTGCCGCCGGGAAGCCCCCGGCGTCGAGCAGTTCGCTCGAGACAACGCCGACACCCTCACCGTCATAGGCGTCGGAACCCAGGACAGCCTGGAACTGGCCCGATCTTTTGTGCGCTCCACCGGGACCACCTTCACCATGCTGTGGGATCCCACGTTCGAGTCCTGGCGGCAGCTTGGGGTCTCCGGCCAGCCGGCGGGAATGCTGCTGGACGACAACGGAGCGATCCTGGCGGCGTGGAGGGGCGGCATCCCCGAGCAGCGAGTACACGAGGCAATAGAGGCAATAGAGGCAATAGAGGCAATAGGCGCCTGAACCCGGGAATCAGACGAACGGCAGCTTGACCACCGAGGCCCCAACCGGCGTTCCCCGCATGTCCACGGCGAATTCATCGCCTATGTCCGCATCGGGGGGCACGAACGCCAGCGCGATGCCGGCCTCCAGGATGGGCGAGAAGTTGCCCGAAGTGACCGCTCCCACCGCTTCGCCGTCCCGCAGAACCGCCTGGCCTTGCCGGGGCGGGCGCCGGCCTTCGACCCGCAAGCCTCGAAGCCGGCGGTGAATGCCCCGCTCGCGCTCGGCTAGCAGGGCTTCGCGGCCCCGAAACAGCGGCTTGTCCCAACGCACCACCCAGCCCAGGCCGGCTTGCAGCGGGGTGATGCCCGGGCCCAGCTCATGGCCGTGAAGCGGCAGCCCGGCCTCCAAGCGCAAAGTGTCGCGAGCCCCCAGCCCGGCGGGCAGGACCGCGGCCTCGGCCAGCGCCTCCCAGAACCTTTCGGCCGCGTCGGACGGCACCGCCACCTCCACTCCGTCCTCGCCGGTATAGCCGGTGCCGGCCACCCTCAAAGCGACCCCATCCCATTCCACCAGAGCGACGCTGTTGCGGGCCACCTGCGACGCGCCCGGCGATACCGAGGCCAGGCGACTGCGCGCCTCCGGCCCTTGAACGGCCAGCACCGCCCGCTCAGGGGTTGCGTCAACCGCTCGGAAGCCGCTGCCGCCGGCACCGGCGCCGGCACCGCCGAGGGCGTCTCGCACGCGGTCGGTGTTCGAAGCGTTAGGCATCACGTCGAAAACCTGCTCATCGGTCCACCACACGATTATGTCGTCCGCCACTGAGCCGTCCTCGTCCAACAGATGGGTGTACTGGGTGCTACCGGGGCTTATGCGAGCCAGGTCGTTGGTGAACGACTGCTGCAACCTCTCGCAGGCCTCGGGGCCGGTCACCCGCAGGGTGCCCAGATGGCTCACGTCGAACACCACCGCGCCGCCCCGGCACGCCCGATGCTCGGCCAGCGTGCCCGACGGATAGGACAGCGGCATCTCCCAGCCGCCGAAGGGCACCATCTTGGCGCCCAGAGCCCGATGCCTGCTGTCCAGCGGAGAGGACCGCATTGGCATCTTCAACCCCGCCTAGCCGCGTGCCGCGCCCGCGCGGGTGCGGTCGCCCTGCGGCCCAGAGATGTCATCGAAACCGTACTTGGACAGCAGTCGCCGATAGTCCCGCTGGCACAAGACCATCACGTCGATGTGGGGATAGCGCTCGCGCGCGCGGCGGACCTTGCTGTTCTTGCGGGAGATGTACCTCTGGCGGGCTGTCGTGATCTCCACATAGCGGTCGAACTGGGGCAGGTAGAAATCAGGGGTGAACGCCTCGGTGACCTCGCCCGACTCGTTGCGGGACAGCACGAAAGTGTCCGGCTCGTAGCGCCAGTCAATCCCGTAGAAGTCGAGCAGCGCTGCGAATTGCCGCTCTGAGTCGTGGGCGAACACGCGCTCTGGGCGGGCCTAGGTGCCCGTTTCAGCCGTGCGGGCATCGATTTGAGGCCATTGCGCCTCTGCGGGCGCTGGCGCCTCAACAGGCAGCTTGCTCACCGCGGCATCGACCTCCTCGATCAGGCCGTCCATGCGCAGGTACAGGGCACCCTGGCCTTGGCGGAGCGCGTCGAGGATCTGCTCGTCTGAGCGCACCAGCAGGGACTTGCTCCCGTTGATCACCAAGTCGGCGCTGGCCACGTCTTCGCCCAGTTCCTGTCGCAGGTAGTCGAACACATGGCGCACCCGCTTAAGGGCGATCCCCTCGTCCAACAGGCGCTTGATCAGCTTCAACTCCAGCAGGTCGCGGTAGGAATACCGCCGGCGGCTGCCGCTGCCCGTGGCCGTTTGGGCGGTGGAGGACACCAGCCCGGTGCGGGTCCAGTAGTCCAACTGGCGGTAGGTGATGCCGACGATATCGATGGTCTGCGGCGAGCTGAAGTCATCTGCGACTGGCCTTTGGGCGCTCATTCCGACCCCCCTTTTTGCGGAGACGAGCCCCCGGTGCGGAATATCACATCGGGGAAACTACGACAATGGACTTCCACAGGGTAGACCTCGCCCTGTGGATTTGTCAAGGACGGAACGGGACGGCGCAGCGAGGCGCCGGAAACCCTCAGCCGTTGAAGTCCTCCGGCGTGACATGGTCCAGGAACTCTCGGAACTGGTCCAGCACTTCTTCGGGCGGAGGCTCGTCATCCCCGCCGGCTTGGGCCTCAACAGTGTGGCCCGCGGCTTCCAGGACCTCCTCGGAGACGAAGATGGCCGCACCGGTACGCACTGCCAGCGCCACCGCGTCCGATGGCCGGCTGGAGACTCGCTGGGGGCCGCTGTCTGCGACCAACTCCAGTTCTGCGTAGAAGGTGCGGTCTCGCAGCTCGGTGACCACTATGCGCTCCAACCTCACCCCGAGGTTGTCGAGCACGCTCTTGAACAGGTCATGGGTCATGGGGCGGGGTGTCTCCACCTCCTCCACAGCCAGCGCGATGGCCTGGGCCTCGGCCCCGCCGATGAAGATGGGCAGAAGCCGGTCGCCGCCGTTGGTCTCGCGCAGCAGCACTATTGGGGCATTGGACGGAAGCTCGATGCGGACCCCGACCAACTCCATCTCGATCATCATTCCCACGTTAGTAGAGGATAGAGACATAGGCGTCGGGATCGTCGGCCAACTTGCGGGGATCGGCGATGAGCAACTCGCCGAGGTTGCGGTATCGGCCCGACCAGTCCAGGCCGTAGCCCAAGAAGAACTCGTCGGGCGCCTCGAAGGCCACATAGTCGGGCACAACCGGCAGAATGCGGCGGGCGCTCCGGTTCAACAGAGCGGCCACCGCCACCGACGCGGGCGCCCGCCGCCGGAGCTCCCCCAACAGATAGCCCAGGCTCAATCCCGTGTCCACAATGCCCTCCACCAGCACCACCTCGCGCCCGGCCACGTCGCAATGCAGATCCTTGACGAGACGAACCCGCCCCGAATCGGGCTCGAAGCGCGACAGCGCCAAGAAGTCCACCTCCACGGCGATGTCCACGGCTCGCACCAAATCGGCCAAGAACAGCAGGCTCCCCTTGAGCACCGACACCAGGACGGCGCCGTCGGAGCATTTTCGGGAGATCTCCCGGGCAACGCGCTCAACCGCCCGCTGGATGTCCTCCCGACTGGCGAACATCTCGAGCCCGGTTCCCGGCACTGGCCGACTCTCGCTGGTTACCGGCTCTGAGCGTGGTGGGCCAAGGCCCCCCGGAGCAGCGAGAGCCGCAGCTCAGAGCCGAGGTCGATCAGATCCGCCAGCATGTCCTGGGATTGCCTGCGGGCTTGGGGGCTGCGCTGCATCACCAGCGGCATCACCCGCTGCTCCAACAAGCCCGCCTCCCGCTCGGCCGCCGACTTGTAGGCCCGCAAGTGGCGGGGCTCCACCCCATGGGCCAAAAAGCCTGCCGCCACCTTGGCCACGATCACCGCCTCATGGCCGTAGCGGGCGTTGCCCAGCGGTTCGATGAGGCCGAACTTCTGGAGGTCCAAGATGTCGGACAGGCTCAGCCCGCTCGTGGAGGCCAGCTCGTCCACGGTCAGCGACACCGACACCGCCCCTGCGTCCAGCGGGTTGGGCCGGGACCGGTTCCGGCGTCGGGCCGCAGAGGCCGGGCGGTCCCCGTCGCTGTTGTCGAACTCCTGTTCGTCGATGCGCTCCTTGATCACTTTGAGGGGCAGGAAATGGTCCCGCTGCTGCTCCAGAATCCAGCGCAGGCGGTTGATGTCGGCCTCGGTGAACTTGCGGTACCCGGATTGGTTGCGCTCGGGGTCGATCAAGCCCTGGCTTTCCAGGAAGCGGATCTTGGAGATGCTGACGTCGGCGAACTCGTCTTTCAGCAGATCCAGCACTTGGCCTATCGAGCGGAATGCGGGGCTCAATGGCCGGTCCCGTCGTAGTAGGCCAGTTTGAAGCGCCCCACTTGGAGCTCGTCGCCGTTCTTCAGCCCCGCGTCTTCAACCCGGCGGCTGTTCAAGTAGGTGCCATTGAGCGAGCCCATGTCCTTGACGCAGCGCACCAGGCCGTCTCTGTACAGCTCTGCGTGGCGTCGAGACACGGTGATGTCGTCCAGGAATATGTGGGAGTCGGGATGGCGGCCCACGGTCACCAGCGGGGCTGACAGCTCGAACCTGCTGCCCGCGGCCGGTCCCTGGGTGACCACCAGAACCGCGGGGCGCCCGATGAGGCCCGCGTCGATTTCCAGCTCCGTGGTGGGCTCGCTGGCAGAGGCCGTCCCGCCTTCGCCGGCCGGCGGCCCGAGGCGATACCCGCACGAGGCGCAGAAGTTGGCCGCCGGCTCGCCGGCATAGCCGCATTGCGGGCATACGGGCCTTGCGGCCTCGTCTCGGCGGGGGCGGGACGTCAAGCGACGCTCTCGGTCAGGTCGGCGTAGGCCGCCGCGTCCATCAGGGAGTCCAGCTCAGACAGATCGGAGGCCTCGATGGTGCATATCCACCCCTCGCCGTAGGGGTCATCGTTCAGCCGCTCGGGGTTGTCGGCCAGATCGGTGTTCACATCGACCACCACGCCGCTGACCGGGGCATATATCTCCGATACCGACTTGGTGGACTCCACCTCGCTGAACGGCGCCCCTCGGGCCACCTCTGCACCCGCCGTGGGAAGATCGATGTAGACCACATCGCCGAGGGCGTCTTGGGCATAGTCGGTGATGCCCAAGCAGACCTGGCTGCCGTCGACCCTGACCCATTCGTGGTCTTCGGAATAGCGGAGTTCTGCGGGGACGTTCATTGGCCTTCCCTTCCAGTGTTCAGTCGTGGATGCGGCGTTTCCCGGATGTTGGGAAACCTCATACGCCACACCGTATCGGGTATCGCGAAAACTCTCAACCTCAGCTTGAGGCTCTGGCCCGATCCGTTCTCCCCTCCTTGAGGGCTCGGCGGGCCCGTGGGATGTATTCCACTGCGGCGTAGTAGCTCAGCGCCAGCGACGGTATGCCCAATCCCCAGCCGACGGCCCGCAACGCTGTCCCCCCTCCCACGCTGGAATCGCCCAGCAGCAGAAACGGGAGCGCGAACATGAGGCCGAAAGCGGCCGTCTTGCCGGTCCGGGTCACGTCGATGCGGCGAGCGCCCAGCGCGCCCAGGACCACCACCGCCGCCGATACCGCAGCCTCCCGCACCAGCATGGGCGCTCCAAAGCCCACAGGCAGAGAGCCGTCGGCCATCATGGCCGCCACTGCGGCCAAGAACATCAGCCGGTCGGCTGTGGGATCCAGGATCTTGCCCAACTCGGATTCCTGGTCGAATCGGCGGGCTATGTAGCCGTCGACCCAATCGGTTGCCCCCAGCGCGCCGAGCAGGACAGCGGCGCCAGCCCGATTCCCCATCCCCAGCAGCAGTACGCAAAACACCGGCACGCACCCGATGCGAAGCACCGAGACCAGGTTGGGCACCGTCCAAACCCGCAGCACTCCCCTGTCGTCCTCGCGCACGATGGCCCATACTACGGCCTGATGGGGCGCCGTGGGCCCAACGCCGGGGAAGGGCGCCGGGGAAGGGTGGAGGCAGAGCCTGCTGGCCGGTCATACTGTTTGCCTATGTCCAGCGTCTTCTCCATGATCATCAACCGCGACCTGCCCGGGCACTTCGTGTGGGAGGACGGCGAATGCGTGTCAATTCTGTCGATCAATCCCATCCAGCCCGGCCATGCCCTCGTCATCCCCCGCGCCGAGATCGACCACTGGCTCGACGTCCCCGCCGAGGCCGCCGCCCACCTGATGGAGGTGGCCCAAACCGTGGGCCGGGCACAGATGGCGGCATTCGGGCCGCCCCGAGTGGGACTCGTCATCGCCGGCCACGAGGTGCCCCACACCCATCTGCATGTGATCCCCATGTTCGGCATCGAGGACCTGAGCTTCGCCAACGCCAAGACGTCGGTTGCCCCCGAAGACCTGGCCCGTGCCGCCGACCTGCTGCGCGCCCACCTGCCCTCAGGCCACACCTGAGGCGCCCCGTCTCGCTGCGGGACATGCCCCGCCAAGATCAAATACCCCCAGACCACCCCGCGCCACGTTTCGGCTGCTCCGATCGGGACTCCGTTGCGGCGGCTATGGCCGAGATGGAGCGCGCGCTGGGGGCCAACCGCTTCCTAATCGAGGCGATGGTCAGCGACGCCGTCGGCGAGGTGCTGATAGGCGCCCGGTGGTCCATGGATCGCGTGTCGCACTACCACCCGGGATGGCTGCGCGCCCACCGTTATGACGGCTATGGCTATGGCTATGGCGGTTCGCGGCCCCCGGAGCCCACCGGGCGCCGGCTCTGGGATGCAACCGCCGATGCTGATATGCCCGTCTTCGACTGGTCGACCGTCGAAGGCGACCCGACGGTCCGCCTCGCATTCCTCACCAGCGTTCGCTCGTTCGGACTGGCGCTTCTCGTTGACGGCCCTACGTCGGCTGCCGAGTTCCAGCGGCGGATCCAGGACATTTTCCTCATCCGGAATATGAACTGGGGGATGTTCTTCGACGTCGTCTGCGAACCTGGCGGCAAGTACATCTCCAACAAGGGCATCAACATCGTCCCTCATGTCGATGCCCCGACCCGGGAGTACCAGATCGGGCTGATGTGCTTCCACTGCCTAGTGGTGTGTCTTGGGTTTAGCGCCGTGGATTGCGACGGCAGCGGCGCGCCTCGCTGCATCGCCATCAGGATCGCTGCCGTCTCTGGACACTGCCTCAGCTCTGACCCCTCGCCGCAATGACGGGTTTCGGGGCCTTGACCGTCTCGAAGAGCAGGTTGCTTGTGCTTGGGCAACTCTGCGTCAGTTCAGCAGCAGCTTTTCGGGGCCTTCAGGCTGCCAGGTGCTGGTGCCGATGTCGGGGAAGGGATCCGGTCCCGGCGAGAAGCCGCGGTGTCTGCCTGCGGGCAGAGTCTTGGCGGGCTTGTTGCGGCGCGCCGAGGGTTTGTTGCGCTGGTTCAAATCTCTTGGGGCTCCTCTGTGGCCGGTGCCCTGCTGGGAGTGGACCGGCCCGGGGCCGAGATGCTCCGGTTCGGGGGGAGGGCGCAGTTCGTAGGTGCCGTTGCTGCGCTTGTGTACCGTCCAACCGTCGTCGTGGATGCTGTGGTGGCAGCCTTTGCAGACCAGCACGAGGTTGTCCATGTCGGTGCGGCCGCCTGCCAGCCACTCTTCGATGTGGTGGGCTTCGCACCACACCGCTGATCTTCCGCAGCCGATGCAGTGCTTGTCGCGGATGATGAGCGCGGCCCGCTGGGCCTCGGTGGCCAATCGCAGTTTGCGGCCCACCCAGAGTTCCTGGCCGGCGGCGTCGAACACGGAGGGCAGAATGTCGGCGTTGCAGGCCAACCGCAGGGCCTCAGACCTTGGCAGGGGCGTGCCATCGAGCAGGCGGGCATCGGCGAGCTTCTGGTTCAGCGCGTCCCAGTCGGCGGTCAGGATCAGCGTGGTGCCGTGCGGCTTGCGGTCGCCGGCGTCGGCACAGACCAGATTCTCCAGAGCATCGGCCATCCGCTGGCCGAATGAAATCTGATCGTCGGCCGCTGCGCCGCTTTGGTCATTGCGCGCACGGCGCACCTCATCGGCCAGCGCAGCCTCGATCCGGTTCCCCGCAACCGGGTCGAACCGGCCATTCAAGATGAACATGCCGTCGTCGGGCGACTTGAAGAAGCTCAGATCGCGGCGCTTGCGCTGCTTTGCCATCAACGACTTGCCGTCGTCGCCCGACTGCTCATGCAGGTGGTCGCGCAGCGTCCGGGAGAAGGTGCCAAAGTCTTGGCGCCGGGCCGCTTCGACAAGCACGGCCTCGTCGACCGGCCCCTGCGAAGCGGCTTTGGCAATCTGGGCGGCGTGTGCCGCGGGAATCTCCCCGGCACCCAACGCATCCAGGGTCTCGGGAACTTGGGATAACTGAGAGGCGGTCTCCACCTCGCGGCGGGCCTGCTGCTTGGAGGCCTGAAGCTCTTCCAGAGCCACCCGGCGAGCCGAACCTTCGCCTCCCCGGCTCGCATAAGCAGCCAGCGCCGCCGTCTTCATCGCCGCCAGCCGGGCCTCAGCCTTCTTGATCAGCCCCAGCCGCGCCCGCAACTCCGACAGCGACAGCCCGGCCACATCAACCACCTCCGGCCAAACCAGCCCGGATGGCCCGCGATCAGCCCGTTTCCCCTGCTCAAGAAGCCCAAACTCCATGCATGCAAGTATACCCACCTGGGTGACAACAACCACTCGAATAATCGGGTATCGACAAAAATATTTTAGTTTTTTCTGAAAATAACTTGAACATCAGCAACATGGCTCACATTTCCCGCCAACTACAAGCACCAGATCAAACAGCAGACAGCGCCCGACGACAAGACCGAGATCCAAGTCATCCGAGACGCGCTCTGCGCCTGCCTATAAGCCACAACAGAGGAGCTTGTCCGCGGACCCCCGCAACCCTGACTCCCTCCAGACAGCAGCCAGGGCCATCACCCGAATCAGGAACGCAGAAAATCTGTCACCAGTGCTGGCAAACCTGCTCAAGGACGACGCCACCCGTTCAGTTTTGCTCAACATGATCCGCTCGCTGTCGGAGGCGCGAGTCTCGGAGATGAATGCAGTGGCCAGCGACCTCGGAGACGTGATGATCACGATCCAAGAGCAGGTTGGGCCAGTAGTCCAACCAACTCCGGCCCGTCTGATGAGCGATGGAACACTGCGTTTTCTTGCGATCGCGGCAGCGCTTCTCGATCTCTCGCAACTCAATGGCGGAACTGAGGCAACAAACAGCGGCGGGCGAATGCTTGTCGTTGAGGAGATCGAAAGCGGACTTCACCCGTCTCAGGCTGCGGTACTCCTCAGCCAACTCAAGGAGTCAACAAAAAGCGGGGTCCAAACCGTGGCTACCACCCACAGCCCCGCAATCCTCGATGCGTTGGATGGACCCGCAATCCTCGATGCGTTGAATGGACCCGCAATCCTCGATGCGTTGAATGGATCGGACCACTCAAGCGTTGTGGTGTGTAACCGCGGTGCAAGCGGTTGGAGCAAGGCCACAAGGCTCACGGACTTTCCTGACTATTTCGATGTCGTGGGCCGTTCGCCGCTGGGCACTGTTGCGGTTCGAGACCAACTTCGCCCTGGCGACGACGCTCCCAAAAATAGTCGTTCGCTGATAGACGTTTTGGGGCTCCGCTAGAGCATGGTCCGGCTGCATGTCGTGCTCGTCGACACATCCGTCAGGCCAGATGCTCCGTGGATCGTCCCAGAGACCACATGGGACGGAGAATTTGTCGATGATCTGTTGAAGGGCAATTCGACCGGCTCCGACCTCGTCGCCCTCATTGGAGATGGGCGGCTGGGGACCGGAGATGTGGCAATACTGGTCGAACGGGATCGATTCCAGCAGAAGACGGCCAACGCCAGTGTCGAGGTATGGACACTCGACGATGAATTAGCAGCACACAGCAAGCGTCGCCCTTCGCAGCAACGGGGACGTCAAGCCATGCATTCCCCCGGCCAACCGTTGTGACGCACAGAAATAGCGGACCCTCAAATCACCCCAGTCCCAGCTTCCTCTGGGCTCGACAGCTTATCCACGAGCAGGTCGATCCACGCTTGGCTGTACAGGTAGCGTTTGAAGCTCGTGATGTACTCCGCGTACTTGACGTCGAGCGTCCCGTCCGGCTCGCCGCTGCCAGGTCGCACACCCAGCGTTCTTGCCAGCTGCGCGTGCTGGTTTGTGTTGAGCTTGTAACGAGTCCGTCTCTGCACCTCGCCGATGACTTGTGTGGCGCTGAAATTGGGGCGGGCGGTCGGCTTGGTCAGGACGACATACCTTTCGATTGTCTCTTCCAGTTCCGACGGCACCTCGCCGGGTCGAACGAAGTAGGCCACGACATCGGGACTCCTCCCTGAAGACGGTACGGCCGGAATGAACGCGACACGCATCATGTATGAGGGGTCGGCGAGCAGGTCAGCAGGCGCGTCGTAGGCGCGGTCGAGCACCGCTTGCACGTCCAGCGGCAGCGATGCTTGGAGCTTCTTGCGTGACGCAAGCACGTCGGGATCCCGGAAGCCAGAGAGTTGCAAGGGCACCGACAGCTTGTCGCCCAAACCGTATTCGGCACCGAAAACTTCCACGAGGACCTCCTCCGTCTTGAGCAGCCCGGCCTGAGCCAGAGGGATTACGGCGTAGTCAAGGGCCGGAAGGTGCCGATGAGCAACGGCGTTCCGAATCTCGACCCAGCGCGAGAGGTTCTCACGGATGCCGCGGTAGTCGGCGTCGGGGAATGCTCCGTTAATCAGTTCGAGCGTGTCCAGCGATTGCTCGGCACCGTCACAGAGGGAAGGCTCACCTGACGAGTCAAGACGCCTCCACTCCTTTCCATCACGCTGAAGCGACGCCAACGCAAGGCTGTTCCACGCGGTGACGAATAACAAGGCGAATGCACCAGTTCGAAATGAGCTAGTTGGGTCATTCCAGACGCGGAGCGCTTCGAGGCAGGAAGCTCTCGCCTGTTGAAGTTGGGCTTGCCATTCGACTGTCTTCGCGCCAACCGGATGAGCGCCGAGCGACACGATCTGTTTCTCCAGATCGGCGATGCGGTCGGTCTGCCGTGAACGCCGCGATGTCTCCACACCAAGCGTTCCCCGGATGAACCGATCGAACCTCCGACCGTGAGAAGACCCGTCCTCCCAAATCTCACGCTCCAGCTGACTCTTGGAGACCCCGTTGCCTTTGTCCCACCGCTCAAGAAGCTCTCGAGCAAGCTCAACATCCGCGTCGCTCGGGGCCTCGGACATGCGATCACGATACCATGACCACAATCATTGACCTCCGACAATCAGAATCGTCGGTGAATTCTATTGGTGGATGCTGCCGGCCAGAATCCTGGTGAGTTGTTCATGGTCATGAAATCCGGGTGGAAGTGGTCGTTGTTGGCCGACCGCGACGGCATCCCGGTCGGCTGGGCCGCAGACGGCGCCAACCGCAGCGACCAGGCGCTGCTGGCCCCCACCTTGTCCGCCGCCGACCAGCGCGGCCTGGTCT
>JAPYOG010000277.1 GCA_028278785.1 Candidatus Poriferisocius anaerobius
TCAGCTCATAGGGCGAGTTGAACGGCACATACCCGGTGGTGTCCCGCAATGGCGCACCGTTGACATCGCCGAATTGGTTGAACCCGTCGTTTCGACGGGCATCTAGGGTGCAGCGGGCCGCCAAGTTGCCTATAGCCGCTGCGCTGGCATCGGTGCGGTCGCTGCTGTCACATGGCCAGTCCAATCCTGTTTCGTCATCGGGGTCGAGTCCGTAGTCGGTTAGCATCGCCCGCCATTCGTCGGCCCGGTGGGGGGCGAACTCCAGCATCAAGCGGTATGCGGTGTGCAAGATCGCGGTGTTGGGCAGCAGGTTGTTCTCCGACTCCGAGGCGGGGCGGCGCCCGATCCGGGTGTAGATGCCCGCGGCGGTGTCGTGGTAGGGCGCTACCGCATCGAACGACGCGCTGTAAAGCAGCACCGAGTAGCGGAACACCATGGAAGCGTCGTTGAGCGCCGGGGATACCTCTTGGATCAGGAAAGGAGCCAGGCGCGGCCCCACGATCCCGTCCATGGCGTTGCCGGTGACCAGATCAAACTCGCCGTTCGACCCCTCGCTGTCCTGTGCTTGGGACTCATCCGCGGGCGTCGAATCCTCCGAATCGCCGGAATCCTCCGAATCGCCGGAATCGCCCGAATCGCCGGAATCCTCCGAATCTTGCGAATCGCCGGAATCACCGCTGTCAGAGTCGGTCGCTTCCATCATGTCCATCATGCGAAACACGCCCAGCAGCCTCTCCTGTTCCTCCAGCAGCCGGTCGCGCGCGGCGATGTCCGATGAAGTCGGCTGGTCGGGCGCAGGACCGGGCTCGCTGCGCTCAAAGTCGGGGCAGCCGCCGGGCACGGCATCGGTGTCCACACCGAACTGGCAGCGGTAGGCGTTCAGCTGGTTCTCCTGTTCGGCAATCTGACGGTCTCGGTCAGCGACATCTTCTGCGGTTTGGGCCGCCAGTGGAACCCCTCCGCCAACGAGCCCAGAGGCCAGAACCGTCAAGACGCAAAGCACAGCTAGCCTGGTCTTGCCCCGTCGCGCGGATCGCGGTCGCCTAGAAGTCTTCATCTCCTGCTCTCCTTCAAGTCCTCAAGCGAAGAATTGCCGATTGCAGAACCTTAGCCCTAGCCGACAAGCGCTTCCAAAGCCTCCCATGTGCGTTCAACTTCTTCTCCCGCGGTTGCTCATGTCGGGCCGAAGGCGTCGATCATGGCCCGCACGTCGGGGCCCAGGGGGTAGAGGATGGGGCAGGTGGCCCCGTTGGCCACGTACTCGTCCACCTTGGCCCGGCAGCGAGTCGGGCACCCCGGAGGCGGCCATGATGTGGGGCTGCTGGCCCAGGTACTGGGTCACCAGCAGGCGGGCGGCGTCCAGCGCCTCGGCCCGGTCCTCGGCCAGCGAGCACACCACTAGCTGCGGGCGGTCCAGGTCGTCCACAGTTCGGTTGGCCCGGGCCGCGCCCTCGGCCAGGGCGTCCATGGCCCGGCGGTTGTAGTCGGGCGACACCAGGTAGTTGAGCACCACGCCGTCGGCGATCTCGCCGGTGAGCGCCATCATCTTCATGCCGGTGGCGCCGATGTAGATGGGCACGTCCTTGGGGCGGCGGGGCTGGTGGACGTAGTCGAGCTCCACGTCCTCGAGATGCACGTAGTCGCCGTCGAAGGTCACGTTCTCGTCGGCCAACAGCGCCCGCACCACGGTGACCACCTCCCGCATGGCCCCCAGCGGGCGGCGGCGGTCCACCCCCACCTTGCCGGCCAGCGGGTCCCACCACGCCCCCAAACCGCACAGGATGCGGCCGGGCGCCAGGTCGTCCAGCGTGGAGAACGTGGCCGCCAGCCGGGCCGGGTTGCGGGTCCACATGTCGAGCACCCCGCTGCCCACTTTGATGGTGTCGGTGGAGGCCGCGAACGCGGCCATCGGCACGGTGGCCTCTCTCACCAGCCGGGAGTCTGCCTGCCAGACGGCGTGGAAGCCCCGCTGCTCGGCGTAGCGCACGTACTCGATGGCGTCGGCCACCGAGTGGGCGTCTTGCAGGTAGAGGGCCACGGGATATGGGCTCATGGGTCGGTCTCCTCCAATTTTGCGAACAGTCGGTTGGCGGCCTCGGCGGCTTTGGCCAGGACCTCGCCGGGGTCCACCCGGGTGGCCACCCCGCCGGCCAGCAGCATCTCCCCGTCGACCATCACGTCGGTGGCCCGCACGCCGGGGGTGAAGGCCAGCCGCCACGGGTCGATGGGGTCATACGACCAGCGGACGATATCGGATCGGGCCTCGGGGAACAGCTCCCATCCCCGGGCCAGCCACTCCCACGCCGCTTCGGGGGTGGCGGTCACGTCGTCCTCGCGGTGGCGGACGTAGGCCAACCGGAACTCCTCCAGCATGTCGGCCCCGATGCCGTCGGTGCCCAGCGCCACCGGGTTGGCGAACCGGGCGGGGCGGGCGTAGCCCACCGCGTTGTTCATGTTGGACCGGGGGTTGTGTACCAGCGTGCCGGCGAGTCGGTGGTCGTCGGGCAGATGCACCCCGTGGATCAGCAGCCACTCGTCGGTGCTCCAGCGCTCCAGCCGCTCGGCAGCGGGGGCGTCCACCGGGCCTTCTGCCACATGGATGTGGACCCCGGTGCCCAAGTCGGCGGCCAAACCGGCGGCGGCCTCCAGCGTGTCGTCGGAGCAGGTGAAGGCGGCGTGGACCCCGACCATGCCCCGGCCCCCGGCCCGCAGGAACCGCTCGTTCTCGGCCAGGCCCCGCTGGGCGCCGTCCGCGCCGTGGCGGTCGGTCACCCCGTAGGCGCAGCTCACCCGCACCCCCACTTCGGCGCAGGCCTCGGCGATCACCGCAAGCGAGCCCTCGATGGCGTTGGGCGACTCGTGGTGGTCCACGATGGCGGTACACCCCGACTCCAACGCCTCCAGCGCGCCCAGCTTGGCCGACCACTCGATGGTGTCGAGGTCGAGCGCCCGGTCGAGGCGCCACCAGACCAGCTTGAGGATGTCGGTGAACCCGGCGGGAACCCCGGGCGGGGCGGGCATCCCCCGGGCCAGGGCGGAGTACAGGTGATGGTGGGCGCAGACCAGCCCGGGGGTGGTGCTGGTGTGGTCGCCGGTGTCCATATCAGGAGTGAAGAATAGGCCGCTGAGCTCAGGCGGGGTCGCTCACTCCCCCATGGGAAGGCTGCTGTGCCACGTTCCGCTGTGGGCCCGCAGGGCCGCGGCCACCGCGCCAGCGGTTGGCACCAGGCCGATCTCCCCCACCCCTTTGATGCCGTAGGGGGCGTTGGGCTGGGGCGACTCCACAAGGATCACGTCCACCGGGGGCATGTCCTTGGGCCGCAGGATCCCCAGCGACTTGAGGGTCATGTTGGTGGGCCAGCCGTTCTCATCGGCGGGGAAGTCCTCGGTGAGGGCGTAGCCCAGCCCCATGTGGACCGCCCCCTCGATCTGGCCCTCGCACAGCATGGGGTTGACCGCCTTGCCCACGTCGTGGGCGGCCACCACCTTCTCCACGGCGCCCTCGTCGTCGAGCACCACCATCTGGGCGGCGTAGCCGAAGGTGGAGTGGATGATGGGGTTCTCCACCCCGTCCGACAGCTTGTTGGTCCAGTCCACCCGGTACTCGCCGAAGTAGTCCACGCCGGGCCGGCACCCGTCGGCCAGCGCGGCCTGGCAGGCGTCGGCCACCGACCCGGCGCCCATCAGCGTGCCCCGGCTGCCGGTGGTCTGGCCCGCGCCCAGCTCGTAGGCAGTGTCCACTACCACCCGCACCCGCTCGGCGCTCACCCCCAGCTCGGTCACCGCCACCTGCTGGGCCACGGTGTGGATCCCCTGGCCCATCTCCGTCCAGCAGTGGCGCACCTCCACGCCGCCGCCTTGGTGGTAGTCGTCGTCGAAGCGCACCACGGCCCTGGCGATCTCCTTGAAGCCGTTGCCCAGCCCGGAGTTCTTGAGGCCGAGCCCCAGGCCAACCGACTTGCCTGCCGCCCGGGCCTCGTCCCAGGCCGGCTTCACCGCATCCAAACAGGCCCGGGCCCCCAGCGAGCCGTCGTCCATGATCTGTCCCGGCCCCCAGATGGCGCCGGGGGCCACCGCGTTGCGCGACCGCATCTCCCAGGCGTCGATGCCGGCCGCCTCGGCCAGGCGGTCCATGACCCCTTCCATGGCGAACTGGGCCTGGTTGGCCCCGAAGCCCCGGAAGGCGCCGCACACCGGGTTGTTGGTGCGGG
>JAPYOG010000278.1 GCA_028278785.1 Candidatus Poriferisocius anaerobius
GCGTCCAACCCCGGCAGCCACTCTCGCAGGGTGTCGGCGCCGATGTCTTCGACCGAGGCCTCCAGGACAGGAACACCCCCATCGCACCTGCACCCCCGAAGAGATCGACGGCTTCTACGTCGCCAGCCGTCGCTGCGACGGTGGAACGGCCTGTTTCGCAGAACGATATGAGCGGGCAACTCCTGCATTGTGGAGCGGGCGCCAGGTGTGGGGTGGGGGTGTCCAACGGTGGCAAGGTCGTGGTCGAAGCCGGTGCCTTGATGGAGTGGGCCATAGCTCATAACAGGACGATTAGAACTTCTTGCAGATCTATTGCGCTTCCTAACTCATCTGTATAGTGTCTAACTCACGTAGCTCTGGGGCTTCCAGGGGGGAGGGGTAGATGCTTGGTGATCGCGAGCGGGCTCAACGCCATCTGATCCCCCATTTCACGCGGGGCGACGCTTGGCGGGCGGACGATCTCGTGGTGATCGACCGGGGCGAGGGCTGCTACGTATGGGACGCCGACGGCAACCAGTACCTCGACGCTCTCGCCGGCTTGTTCTGCACCAACCTGGGCCACGGTCGAAGCGACCTCACCGCGGCGGCGGCCAAGCAGATGGACAAGCTGGCGTTCCACTCCAATTGGGGTTTCGCGCACCCTGCGTCCATTGAGGCCGCATCGATGATCGCTGCCGTGGCGCCCGGCGACCTCGACCGGGTGTTCTTCGTGAACTCGGGCTCCGAAGCGGTGGAATCCGCCCTCAAATTCGCCCGCTGCTATCACTTGGCCAACGGCGAGGAACAGCGCCACAAGGTGATCGCCCGCAACTGGGCCTACCACGGCACCTCGCTTGGCGCTCTGGCCCTGACCGGCATTCCCAACCTGCGGGATCCGTTCCTGCCCATGCTGGCCGGACCGGTTCGCCACGTGCCCAACACGCTGGGCTGCCAACTCGAGCCAGGCCAATCGGCCGCAGATCTGTCCTGCGTGACCGCCATCGAAGAGGCCATAGTGGCCGAGGGCCCCGAGACAGTGGCCATGGTGATCGCCGAGCCGGTGCAGAACGGGCGCGGCGCGCTGGTACCCCCGGAGGGCTACTGGCGGGAGCTGCGCCGCATCTGCGACGCCCACGGCGTGCTGCTGTGCGCCGATGAGGTGATCAACGCGTTCGGCCGTCTCGGCCATTGGTTCGGAAGCGAGCGCTTCGACGCCGAGCCCGACATGATCACCTTTGCCAAAGGAGTCACCAGCGCTTACATGCCCCTGGGCGGCCTCGTCGTCAGGAGCCCGCTGGTGGAGCGGGTGTGGGACTCCTCTCTGTCCATGTACATCCACGGTTCCACGTTCGGCGGCCATCCCGTTTCCACCGCCGTCGCCACCGCCAACATGGTGGCGCTGCGCGAGGAGAACGTCATGGCCAACGTGCTCTGCTGCGAAGACCGCCTAGCTGCCGGACTGCGAGATCTTATGGCGGCCCACGCCTGCGTGAAGGAAGTCAGGGGCACGGGCTACTTATACGCTGTAGAGCTGACGCGGGACCGGGACACCGGCACCGACCTGACCGAGGCCGAGTTCTCCTCGCTGCTGCCCGGCGGAGTGCTGGAGCGGTTCGTGAGAGATGCGCGTGTTCTGGTGCGCCCAGATTCACGGGGTGCGGCCATGTTGATGATCTCGCCGCCGCTGGTGGCCGACGCTGAAGTGATCAACGACCTGCTGAGCCGGGTCGACCAGGTGTTCAACCGCGTGAGCGGTTGGCTCAAGGCCTCGAAGTGAGGCAACAGACATCAATCGAGATGGAGGAACCAATATGAAGCGACTACTGGCATTGCTCATGGTCATGGGGTTGATTGCTGCGGCCTGCGGCAATGACGACGACGATGCTGCCCCCCCCCCGCTCAACGAGTTGAACGTGGCGTATTTCTTGGAGTGGCCGACGGCCAACCAGGTGGCTCAAGCCGAGCAGACCTATGACGATGTGCTGGGTTTGACGGTGAATTGGATTCCGTTCGCGTCGGGCGGCGATATGGCCCAGGCCATGGAGTCCGGCGATATCGACATCTCCTATTCGCAGGGGCTGACGCCGTTCGCCAACTTCGTGACCGGAGGTTCCGACCTGCTGCTCATCGGCGTGGCGGTGAGCTATGCCGACGCGGACAACTGCGTGGCCCACCCCGACTATGGGATCACCGCCGACAATGCGGCGGAGACCCTGGCGGGCGAGAGCATCTACACGCCGTTGGGCAACGTGACCCATTTCAAGCTGTTGAAGATGCTCGAGCACCTGGGCGTGGACACCGCAACTGTGGAGCTGATCCAGTCTGAGGGCGGCCCGGCTGCGGTTGCCGCGCTGGACTCCGGGGAAGTGGCCATGGCGTGCGCCTTCGGAGGCGCGGTCAACCAGATGATCGCCAACGGCGGCAACCTGGTGATGACCGGCGCCGAGCAGGAGGCCATCGGCATCCGCGTGTTCGACATCATCTCCACCACCGGAGACTTCGCTGACACTTATCCCAGCCTGTTGACGGGCTTCTTGCAGGTGACCGAGGACGCCAACCGGGCGTACAACGAAAACCGGGCGCCGTTCATCGACACCATCGCGGAAGCTGCGGGCATGGATCGGGCGCCGACGATTGCACTGTTGGACGCCTTCTCGTTCCCGGAGAAGGACATGCAGCTTTCGCAGGCATGGCTCGGCGGCACCGTGCAGCAGGTGATGAAGGACCAGATGGACTTCTTCGTCGCCCAAGGCGAGATCCCCTCGGCGCTGCCCAGCTACGACAGCTTCGTCGACACCAGTTTCCTCCAAGCCGTCAACTGAGCACCGGCAGCGGGGGCCGGCACAACCCCTTCTGTGCCCGCCCCCGCTGGGCGCTCACCCTGGAACATCGATGTTCCCTCCGGTTTGATTCTCCACGCCAAAGGCGGAAGTTATGGAGTCGTTTGTTCAAGGTCTGGCCGACGTATACGACGGCATCACCTATGTGATCGCCCGGGGTGCGTACTGGCTGTCGGTCGCGCTTCTTGCCGCAGCCGCCTTGGCGGTGCTGGTGATGGCGGTTGATCTGGGCATCACGCCGGCACGCCGATTCAAGGGCGCGGATCGGGCCGCCCAGCCCCGTGACGGAATCATCCTGATCGGCCAGATGATGGCCGGAGTGGCCATCATCGGAGGCGTGGTTCTGTCGTTCCGCGACACCGCGTCGCCGTGGCAGCCGGTGGTTTCGCTGGTGGGCGGGGCCGCGCTGCTTGCCGTGTTGATGCTTTATCGGCGTGCCGACGAGGACAAGCAGGCCGCCACCGCGTGGTATGTGTGGCTCGCCTTGGCGGCCAGCGCAACTATCGCGGTGATCTTGGCCTTCATGCAGCGCGAGGACTCGTCCATTCCCTATATGGGGCTGCTGGTGGCCGCGCTGGTGATCGCCCGGGCATGGTTCACCCTGGCCCGGCCCGAAGTGTACTTCGATCCGTCCAAGGTGGATGTCGCCCGGGAGTCCAGAACCGAGAGCCCCTTGGTGGTGGAGGGGCTCGGAATGGTGTACGAGCTGCCTGACGGGGGCAGCGTGGAAGCGCTGAAGGATGTCACCTTCACCCTCGAGCCGGGCCGACTGCTCACCCTCTTGGGGCCGTCGGGCTGCGGCAAGACCACGTTGTTGAACATAATCGCCGGCTTTCTGGCCCCCACCTCGGGCGACGTCAAGCTGGGCAGCGACCCGATCACCGGCCCCGGCCAGGACCGGGGCATGGTGTTCCAGCGGGGGGCGCTGTTCGAATGGCTGAGCGTCAACGACAACGTCGGCTTCGGCGCTCGCATGAACGGGCGCTCCCGACCGGCCTCACGCGAAGCCGTCCAGGATCTGCTTCAGATCGTCGGCCTTCAAGACTTCGGCGACAAGGCGGTGTACGAGCTCTCCGGCGGCATGCAGCAGCGGGTGGCTTTGGCCCGATGTCTGGCCAACGATCCCAAGATCATCCTGATGGACGAGCCCTTGGGCGCCCTGGACGCGCTCACCCGGGAGAAGATGCAGAGCCTGGTGCTCAACTTGTGGAACGAGACGGGCAAGACCATCGTGCTGGTCACCCACAGTGTGGAGGAGGCGCTTTATCTGGGCGACCAGCTATTCGTGATGGCGCCGCGGCCCGGCCGCATCGAGCGGACCTACGACCTCCCCTTCGCCCGGGAAGCGCTGACCGCCGACGCCCGGGAGCTGAAGACGTCTGCGGAGTTCATCGAGACCCGAGAGGAGATCCTCACGATGATCTGGGAGATGGAAGAACAGATCATGGGCACGGGAGGAGGTGTCTGATGGCAGAGGGGCCGGGCGGCCACGCCGTGAAAGAGAACATCGAACAGCAGAACCGCACCGTGAACTGGCCCTTCAACTGGCTGTTCCGCCGCCAACCCGGCCAGAGCACCCGCAAGACGGTGACCTTCGGCGACGCGGCGGAGGTGAGCGGCGCGCTGCGGTGGACCATTTTCAGCCTGATCCTGATCCTGGCGCTGTGGTTCATATCCACCCGGGTCTGGGGACTGCCCCAGGCCTGGTACGACTACGCCGACGACGTGCGAGCCGGGCTCTCCGAGGAGGAGAGCTACGGCCAGCGCGACCTGCTGCGCGACTGCGACTGGGCAGCCGAAAGCCCCGGGGACTTCCCCGGGCTTCCGTCCTGCTCCTACACCCAGTGGCTCAGCGAGTCGACCCTTCCCAGCCCGGGCCAGGTGTGGGACGCCACCTGGGACTTCGCCCGCAACGGCTACAGCGGTTTCACCCTGTGGCAGCATTTGTGGCTGAGCTTCAGCCGCTTGGCCAAGGGCTTGTTCTGGGGGGTGGCCATCGGGGTCCCCATCGGCCTGGCGATGGGCCTGTCCAGCCGCTGGCGGGGCATTTTCGACCCTATAGTGGAGCTGTTGCGGCCCATACCGCCGCTGGCGCTGATTCCCCTGTTCATCGTGTGGTTCGGCATCGGCGAGGAGGGCAAGGTGAACCTGCTCCTGTTCGCCGCTGTTTGGATCATGATCATCGCGGCCCGTTCCGGAGTGCTGGCCGTGAACACCACCAAGGTGCATGCCGCCTACTCGCTGGGCGCGTCCAAAGCCCAGGTGCTGCGCCATGTGATCCTGCCCAATGCGCTGCCGGAGATCTTCACCGGGCTGAGAGTGGCGATCGGGGTGTGCTGGGGCACGCTGGTGGCGGCCGAATTGCTCGGCGCCAGCTCCGGTCTCGGATTCACGATATTCAAGGCCCGCCAGTTCTTCCTGCTTGATCTGATGTTGTCGGCGGTGATTCTCATCAGCATCCTCGGGGTGACCATGGACGTGGCCATGCGCATGGCCGAGAAGCGGCTGATTCCCTGGCGGGGCAAGGGTTGAGCGCACTCGGGCCAGCCGAGGGCCGCGTCCCCATCACCGAGTCGTTGCGCCAGCGGGCGCGCGCCTCGAAGATGCGGGTGGTGTTGGCCGACGGAGAGGACGAGCGAGCGCGGTCCGCAGCCCGGTATCTGGACGGAGAGGGGTTGGCCGAACCCGTCATCTTGGACGACCCGGCCAGCTATTGCTCGCCGGTCGTGCAAGAGCAGATTGCGATCTCGCCCAAAGGCGGGGAGATTGATCCGGGAGACCCGCTCCACGTCGCCGCTCTCATGGTGGCCGCCGGCGAGGCCGATGCCTGTGTAGGGGGCGCGAGCCGGCCGACGCCGGATGTGGTGAGGGCTGCCCTGCGCTGCATCGGCTTGGCATCGGGCGTAGACACCATCAGCAGCTGTTTCCTGTTTGTGCTGCCTGACGGCACCCCGATTACCTACGGCGATTGCGGCGTGGTCCCCGATCCCAGCCCCGAGCAGCTCGCCTCCATCGCCATATCGACGGCCACCACCCATGAGCAGCTTGCGGGGGAGAGGGCTCGGGTGGCCATGCTGTCCTACTCCACCAAGGGGAGCGCTGACGGGTCTCGAGCGGAGCGGGTTCGCTCGGCCACCGAGATAGTGCGCCGGCGGATGCCGTCGCTGGCCGTAGACGGGGAGTTGCAGTTCGATGCGGCCTGGGACCGGGAGGTGGCGGCGGCCAAGGCGCCTGGCTCAGAGGTGGCCGGTCGAGCCAACGTGTTCGTGTTTCCCGACCTCGACTCGGGAAACATCGCCTACAAGATCACCGAGCGCCTCGCCGGGGCTCGGGCGTACGGACCGCTGCTTCAGGGAACCGCTCGGGTGATCCACGATCTGTCGCGGGGTTGCAGCGCGGACGATATCGCCACGGTGGCCGTGATTGCAGCTTGCCAGGCGGCGGAGGGCAGTCCGTGATGTCATTGGGCTCTAACAAATTCGCTATAACTGCTAACTTGCCTGCCGTCCACCCCTGGGATTCGAGAGCGTGTGCGGAAGGACGAGGGCTATGACTGCACGCAAGGGAGCTGAATCCACGGAGCGGCTGCCCCTGGACAGCGCCAAGGTGATCGCCACCGCGTCGAGGATCGCCGACAGCGAAGGGCTCGACCGGCTGACCCTCACCCGGGTTGCCGACGAGCTCGGTGTGCGCCAGCCGGCCCTGTATCGCCACATCGGCGGGTATGACGATCTTCTCCGCAGCCTCAGCCTGCGGGGACGGGAGATTCTGGCCCAGCGGCTGGCCGGTGCCGCGGTGGGCCTCTCGGGCGACGATTCGGTGGCGGCGGTCGGCCACGCCTGGCGGCAGATGGTTCGGGACCATCCCGGTATTTACGCGGCCACCGACCGCTACCCGTGTGCCGGCGACGAGGAGTTGGAGGCCGCTGTGGAGCGGGTGCTGGCCGTCTTGGGCCAAACCCTGCGAGGCTACGACCTCACCGAGGAGGACCGCGTGCATGCGGCCCGCGCCCTTCGCAGTGCCTTCCACGGATTCAGCCATCTCGAGTCAGGCGACGGCCATCCCCTGCCCCACGATCCCGAGGACACCTTCGACCACCTCGTGGAGCTGCTGTGCGCCGGCATTCACCGGCTCTCCCGCAAGCCCCAAATGAGCACAGGAGCTGTGGAGTGAGGGGCAACCCGGAAATGAGCCCCGAGGGCGTTGCATGACCCGACTGGCGTTCCTCCTCGACAGCGAGAGCTGCATCGGATGCCATGCCTGCACGGTGGCGTGCAAGGCCGAGCACGATGTGCCCCTGGGAGTCAATCGAACCTGGGTGAAGTACATCGAGACTGGCACGTTCCCCGAAGTCGGACGGCACTTCTCGGTGATGCGCTGCAACCACTGCGACGACGCGCCGTGCATCTCCATCTGCCCCACCAACGCCCTGTTCCGGGCCGACAACGGGGTGGTGGACTTCGACGACGGCAACTGCATCGGCTGCAAGGGGTGCATGAACGCCTGCCCCTACGACGCCATCTACATCAACCCGGTCACCAACACGGCCAACAAGTGCAATTTCTGCAACCACCGCATCGAGCAGGGCCTTGAGCCGAGCTGCGTGGTGGTGTGCCCGACCCATGCCATCAAGGTGGCCGACCTCGACGACCCTGCCGACGCCACCACCGGGCTCATCGCTCGAAGCGGCACCGCTGTGCGGGCGCCCGAGCAGAACACGCGGCCCAAGGTGCATTACCGGGGGGCAGACGCGGCGTCGCTCGACCCGTTGCGAACCGCCATCGCCGCCGACGGGATGATCTGGGCCGACACCACCGCCCAGCATCCGACGGCCGATCTCGGCAGTGACGGGGTGGTGGCCCGCACCGCCTACACCACAGCCCACCAGATGACGTGGAAGGCCAAGGTGTCGAGCTATCTGGTGACCAAGGCGGTGGCCGCGGGCATGATGATGCTGGCCGCGCTGCTGGTTCTGCTCGGCCACGGCGGCGAGCAGGCGGTTGTGGGTGTGGCGCCGGCGGTGACCGCGGGGGTGTTCTTGGCGATTACCGGCGTGCTCTTGGTGGGCGACCTGCGCCAGCCCGCCCGTTTCTACTACCTCATCACCCGGGCCAATCGCCGGTCTTGGCTGGTGAAGGGCGCGGCCGTGCTCGGGGCGTTCGCGGCGGTGAGCGCCGCGTGGTTCATCGCCGGTTTGGTCGGCTCGGTGGGCGTGCTGCAAGGGCTTGCCGCGCCCGCCGCGCTGCTGGGCTTGGCCGCCGCGGGCTACACCGCTTTCCTGTTCGCCCAGTGCGAGGGCCGCGATCTGTGGCAGTCGCCCTTGGTGCTGCCCACGCTGCTGGCCCAAGCGGTTGTCGCCGGGGGCGCCGGCTACGCGGTGATGGAACTGGCCGCCGACGGTCCCGACCCCGTGGCCGTGCAATGGGTGCTGCTGGCAGGGGTGCTGGCCACCGCGGTGCTGGTGGCCGCCGAGGTCTTGGGGCGGGGAACGCCCCATGTGGAGGCCGCGGTGGCGGCCATGACCCGGGGACGGTACGCCCGTCAGTTCTGGATCGGAGGGGTCGTTATGGGGCTGGCTGCGCCGGCGGTGCTGGTTGCGGTCAGCCTGGCCGCCGATACGGGGTCCTGGCCGGCCGCAGTGGCCGGGGTCAGCGCCGTGGCGGGCATGTGGTGCTACGAGGACAGCTTCGTGCGGGCGGGCCAGTCCGTGCCGCTGTCGTAGGCGGATGTAGGCATATGGCTGAATTGCACCGCTACCCCCCGCACGAGACTTGGCACGATGCCACCTCGCTGGATGCCAAGGCCTGGCCTCGCCGGGTGGAGCGCCATCACACTTTGGTGCCCACCACCTGCTTCAACTGCGAGGCCGCGTGCGGGCTGCTGTGCCATGTGGACCATGCCACCGGTCGCATCGACCGCGTCGAGGGCAACCCCCTGCACCCAGCCAGCCGGGGCCGCAACTGCGCCAAGGGCCCGGCCACGCTCAACCAGATCGACGACCACGAGCGCATCCTGTTTCCGCTGCGGCGGGCCGGAGAGCGGGGCGCCGGGCAGTGGGAGCGGGTGAGCTGGGACGATGCGCTGGGCGACATCGGCAGCCGCATCCGAGCGGCCATCGCTGAAGGCCGCCACAACGAGGTCATGTACCACGTGGGCCGCCCCGGCGAGGACGGCTTCGCCGAGCGGGTGCTCCAGTGCTGGGGGGTGGACGGCCACAAC
>JAPYOG010000279.1 GCA_028278785.1 Candidatus Poriferisocius anaerobius
GACTTCGCTGGTCACCCTACCGAGCAGTTCCACATCCCACAACCATCGGTTGGGGTAGTGGCGAGTAGTGATGGCTCGGCGGCATTGGCAGCCAGGGTCTGGCGGTCACAGGAGCGTTTGGAGGGTCAACCGGATAGCCGGAGCGGACTTGGGGAAGCTGACCGGACCCCGTTTTTTGGTCCACATGATGTGTCACCTGTTTGTTGGACAGACCAACTAGACCAACCTCAAGGGGCCACAGCTTGCCGGCCTCAAACGCCGCGTCGACATGCTCGTGGACTCGATCATCCTTGATCGCCAGAAAGCTGGTCGCGTGCCGCCGGTAGCTCTCAATCAGATCATCCCTGAGTTCGAATACGTCCATTTGCTGCCCTACGTGCTACCAGCCCATCCATCGCCGAGTGACTTCGTATCAGAAACTCGTGGTCCAAGCCGACTATGAGGCTTCATGGCTGTACATTCGAGAACTCGAGAGAAGCGAACCTGCGGGTGAGCCCCGGCTGCCGCCGGGCGGGGCCGGTCAGCCTTCGATGCGCACAGTTTCGTAGATACCCGCTGTTTCCTTCATCTCTGTGAACTGCCCCGACATGACCGTCCGCTCCTCCCACAGGTCGGGGTTGTGCCAGGACTCGGGCACCGGCACCGGATTCTGTCCGCCTTCTGTGGCGTGTTCGCCGCTGCTGTTGGCTTGTTTGCCGGTTTCCGCCATGTCGTCCCCCTTTATGCCTGTGGGCGGCTGCGTGCCCAAGACCATCGCACATAGGCGGCTCTGCCGGCTAAGCCAGCAGGGCTGCTACGGAATCAGCATACAGAATCAGGCGGACAACTATGACAACCCAGGCGGTGACGATGCCCGCGCCCATCAGAATCCGCCACGGCAGGATCAGCCTTTCGGCCAACGATGTTGTGGCGCGGGCCACGACGAAAGCGCCCACCAGCGACAGCGGGAAGATCAGCAGGGCCAGCGCGTCGGCGAAGTCCGGGATGCGGGGCAGATCGAGAGCCACCCACATGGCCAAGGCGATGAGCGGGTAGAAGATCCACAGAAGCAGGATCTGGTAGCCGGTGCCCACCCGCAGGCGCAGGGAGATCAGCGCGTTGTGCGGGCGCCTACGGTCAGAGGCGTAGATCGCGACCGAATCGGGGGTTCTGCGCATCTCGTCGAGGAAGCCGACATCCTTCCCGGAAAAGTCCTTCAACAGCGGCTCATCAATCTCGACGCCGTGGTCTTCGGCCTTCACTTCGATGTGGGTGGTCCTCGCATCCCCGAAAGCGATCTCCTGCTCCAAAATGCGGCGCGACCGGCCGTGCCACGGCCGCCGCTCTGACAGCTTGACGGTGCAGGGCACGCCCACAGGCAATTCGGTGTGGATGATCGCCTGCCATCGGCGGCCGTACTCGGCCAGAGCCTGGAGCGCGGTCTGTCCCATATTTCCGACGAGCCCGATGTGGTAGTCCACCAGTTCGTCTATCTGGCCTTTGTCCCTGGGGGCCTTGCGCATGAAGGGCATGGCCAACAGGACGCACTCCGAGCACGAATCCCCGTTCTCGCCCTCGCCCAGGGCGTCCACCAGCCTCCGGCGGGCCGGCTCCAAGAGCTCCAGCCAGCGGGACACGTCGTCGGCCGTTATGCCGGCTTGTCCGATGTCCCCGTTCAGGTATGCTACCAGCGCCTCCACGCGCACCGAGGCCCGGCCGATCTCGCCGTTCTTGTACATGCGCTCCAAGACGGTGCTGTGCCACGACTCGGGGATCTTCTTGTGCAGCCAGCGGGGTCTTTTCTGCTCCAGCTTCGACGCCTCGACCCGCCTGACCTTGTCCCGCCATCCCGACAGCAGGAACCCTGAGATCCCGACGAATATCGAATAGTCGATGGACTCTTCGTCGAACACCGTACCGTTCAAGCGGAACAGGTGCTGTGCCTGTATGTCCGCGATCTTGTCGCGGAGTAGAAGCGCCGCGTGGCTTCCGCCGTGCCCGGTGAAGTCGACGTCGAGCAGCAGCTGCTTGGGGCGGAGCGCGAACGGCAGAAGGAGCCGTATACGGTCCTCGGCCCGTATGCCCGGCTCGTGCTTGCGGGCCATTTCGACCGGCAGCATGATCTGGTAGCCGGTCGAGAAGTCAATATGGTCGCTGTCGCGAAGCAAGACCTTGCACACGAGGCGCTCCCGCCATTCGGACGTGTGCTCTAACAGGTCCAGGGTCAGCTCCGTGTTGTCGGCGTGGTCGAAGAGCCTGGGCTCGCCGGATCCGGATTCGAGGCCTTCGTCGGAGGCAGAGGCCCGACGCACCCTCGCGCCTTGGCGCATTCGGTCGGCCAGCCAGCGCATCATTCCGTACATATGTGCCGGCAATCCTACGGCCCATCGGTGCCGCTCACGGGCCATGGTCGATCAGAGGGGATCTGCCGACGCCCCGAGTACCCGAGGATCTGTCGGCGAATATTCGGGCGACCAAACCGCTAGGCGGCGGGGCGCCAGGCACCCGAGCTGTCTCGGCCCAAGAGCAGCCCTAGTTGAGTGATGTGTCACCTGTTTGTTGGACTGGGTTTGCGGGAGTCAGGCGGCGTGTGGTTGTTGTCGGTGGCGCAGGGTATTCCGCTGATGCCTGCGGAGATGGTGATGGTCGCGATCCGCAACGGCGCCCAGGTGCATGTCCATCAGAGGAACTTCGTGGAAAGGTGGGGCCGCATCGTAGAGGGGACGGGTGCGGCCATTCGGGTGTACCTGGATTCCGAGTTGGCAGGCGACCTGTAGCCGAGCACATTGACAGTCGGCTGCGGGCCGGCCGGCTATGGGCTTGTAGTCGCCTAGGACCGAGCGCTTGGCCTTCTAGCAGCGGCTTTGCGGCTTGCACCACCGGTGGGACCGGGGAAGCTTCTTCCAGGTCCCGGGTTTCAGATCGCTGACCACATCGGGGTGGTAGCACGCCCGGTAGAAGGTCTCCGCGCACACCTTGTAGACCAACTCGCACAGATCTGCTGAGATGGCATGCGGCGACAGCCGCTCAACGAGGCGATCCTGCGCCAGCCAGTGCAGCTCCCCGTCGGCGGCCAGCCTCGACGCCCGGGGCCTTTTGGCCCTCCCATCCACGTCGGCCTGCGCCACAACAACGCAATACGCCGCCCGGCCCGCAGCGCTTCTTCTCCCGCCAGATCGTCGCCCGGCTCCTTCCCAGGCGCTCGGCGATCTCCCCATCGCTGAGCCCCTCTCCAGACAGCACCTCGATCCGGGCGCGCTCGCCCGCATCCAAACGCCGTGCCATACTGAACACCTCCATCGGCCGGCCGCTGACTTTGACAACCAGCCATAGTGGCCGATCCGTCGCGAGCACCGGTGGAGTTCACCGTCCCACCCGTAGAATACGAACTCACCCACACCCTCAATCCCCATAACCAACCTCTCCAAGATTAGGGGGGGAACCTCAGAAGGAACACAGCCATGAAGGTCTCCACCATCCTTGATCACATCGACAGTGGGCAGTTTGCGTTGCCGAAGTTCCAGCGAGGCTATGTCTGGAATCGGGATCAGGTGCGCGGGCTGATGGATTCCCTCTACCGGCGGCACCCAGTAGGCAGCTTGCTGGTATGGGTCACGGCCGCAGATGGCGCGCAGTCTCGCGGTGAGCAAGAACTCTCCCAGGGGGTGATTCAGCTACTGCTCGATGGCCAGCAGCGCATCACTTCGCTCTATGGCATCATCCGCGGAGCTCCGCCCGCGTTCTTCGACGGAAACGCCAGAGCATTCACCGGTCTCAATTTCAACATCAAGACCGAAGAGTTTCGCTTCTATCAGCCGACGCTGATGAAGGACGACCCGCTATGGATCGATGTCACCACCCTCATGCGTGACGGTCACGCAGGTCTGGGAGAGTACATCTCATGGATAAGCCAACACCCAGATCTTGAATCCAACCAGGGCGAATACATAGGCCGGCTCAACAGCATCCTGGCCATTAGAGATATTGAGCTGCATGTCGAGCAAGTGACCGGTTCTGACAAATCGATCGAAGTCGTCGTTGACATCTTCAACCGGGTCAACAGTGGGGGCACAAAGCTGTCCCAGGGGGATCTTGCCCTCGCCAAGATCTGCGGCTCCTGGCCCGAGGGCCGTGAGCACATGCAGTCTGTTCTCGGGCGATGGGCAGAGAGCGGATACCACTTCACCCTTGACTGGCTGCTGCGCAACATGAACGCCATCGTCACCGGAGAGGCCCGCTTCGTCTACCTGCACGATACGCCGACAAGCTCAATCAAGGATGGGCTCGCTCGTGCCGAGAAGTCGATCGACTACGCCCTGAACCTTATCGCAGGGCGCATGGGCCTTGATCATGACCGAGTTCTGTTCGGACGTTACGCCCTGCCCGTGATGTCGCGGTACATCGATCAGCGCGGCGGACATCTCGAAGACGCCACGGAGCGGGACAGATTGCTCTGCTGGTACTTCCAAAGCGCCATGTGGGGACGCTTCTCGGGATCGACCGAGAGCACTCTTGACGCCGACTTTGAGGCGATCACAGATATAGAGCACGGAACTGATCGACTCTTCGAGCAACTGCGGCTCTGGCATGGAAGCCTGCTGGTAGAGCCTGCCCACTTCCGAGGCTGGAGCCTCGGGGCTCGCTTCTATCCGGTGCTGTACGCCTTGACGCGTGTGGGGGAAGCAAAGGACTGGGGCACGGGCCTAGCTCTCAAGAGCTTTCTGCTGGGCAAGATGAACGCCCTCGAAGTTCACCACATATTTCCGAAGTCTCTACTGTACAAGAACGGGTTCAAGAGACCGCAGGTGAACGCTGTTGCCAACTTCTGCTTCCTGACGAAAGACACGAACCTCCAGATCGGTGCTAGATCACCTTCCGAGTATTTCTTGGAGGTCGAACGGAAGCACCCCGGCGCGCTCGCCTCGCAATGGATCCCTATGGACAGGGAGCTCTGGGAGACGGAGAACTACCTTCAGTTCCTCGATGAGCGCCAACGCCTTCTCGCCGAAGCCGCGAACGAGCTCATTGAAGAGCTTCTCCATGGTGCCTCGTTGGCCGCTTCATCGGATTCCCTCGAAATCGCAGAATCTGTAGCGGCAACAATTCCCGGCGGAATCGAAGATGCTGAGGAAGAACCCATCCTCAACGCCATCAACCAATGGTTGAGTGAGCAAGGACTCCCTGCCGGGATCATCGAACACGAACTTTCCCACCCGGAATCTGGCGATCCAGTGGCAATTCTCGATCTCGCTTGGCCAAATGGCATCCAGGAAGGATTCAGCGACCCTGTTGCCCTGCTGCTCGACGAAGGCCCTGAAACACTCCAGGCTGCGAACGACCACGGTTTCCGGCACTTCACAACTGCCGAGGCATTCAAGCGCTACGTGGAATCTGAAGTCATGGCTCTGACTGCCGGGAATGGAGACTCGGGTTCCAACTGATAGCGCTCCAACCGAAGTGGAGAGCGACCTCAAGTGAGTGGAGCGTCGACGGGGATTGTGGGCCTATGTGTGCGACTGACGTAGGCCGCTGGCATCAGGGTCGTGCGGTTTTCTGTCTCAGTCTTTCATATGGGGTCTGGCCGCCCAGGGCACCGTGGGGGCGGTCGAAGTTGTAGTAGTCCTCCC
>JAPYOG010000028.1 GCA_028278785.1 Candidatus Poriferisocius anaerobius
CCCCTGAGTCCAACCCGCCCCGTCCGCCAAAGTGCCAGGCAGCAGAGGCGAAACCGAATTCGCCGCCACCGAGCCCCGACCCTCGTCAAACTCCCAACGATGAGCTGTACCCGCCGCGGTGACGGTGATGGCCACGGCCACATCGTCCAGAGCCTCGTACTTCGGATCGGTCGACGTCGGAGCCAACGTGACCGTGGCGGTCGGCAGCAGCAGTCCGGTACCGCTGATGGTCACGGTCCTCGGCGTGTTCCAGGCAGAGGGCTGGAACACCAAAGACGGCGGATCAACCGTCACCGTCAGCTCTTCGCTGCTTGCCACCGCCACGGTCACCGGATGGCTCGGCCGCGAAGCCAGCTTTACCGTGAAGGTGGCGGTCGCTCCTTCGACCACTGTCACCATGTTCGACGACGGGACCGTCACCAGAGCGGCGGTGTCGTCGTCCGCCACAGCAACCGACACCGCTGCAATCGAGATACCGTTGTAGACGCTGTCGCTGGATGAAGCGGTGTGGACGATCGACACTGTGCGCTCATCGCCCGTGTTGTCGATGTCGTCGTCGACACCGGCGACGGTCACCGTCTGAGGCCGGTTCCAGGTGTTGGGCTGGAACGTGAGAGTCTCGGCCTGGGTGCCAGTGGTGGGGGCGTCGGGGCCGTCCACCGTCACGCCTGCACCGGCTGCCACGGTGACAGTCACCGCGTGGGTGGGCTGCGACCCCAGCACAACCGTGTAGGTGTCGGTGCGCGAACTTCCAGCCGCCTCGGTGACCGCTGTGCCCTCGCCGGACTCGGCGACCGTCACCGACGCCACATCGTCGTCGGTGATCGCGATTTCGACGGTGTTGTCTTTTGTGTTCGGGTTGCCGTCGTCTGCGGGCGCAGCGCCACCGCGCACGTTCGTCGCCAACCCCGAGTCGGTGAGATCGCCCAACGTTATGGTCACCGTCTCCGACATGCCCTCGTCGACCTGATCCTGGATTGCGGTCAGAACCAGTACTGCGGTACGCGCGGCAGGACCGCGCAGTGTCACCTTCGGGGCCAGAGTCGTCGACCCAGTCAGCGCAACCCCGTTGTTCAGCCCGGTGCCGATCTTGAGCGCGATCACGAAATCGCCGGCGGCGACCCCTGGTCCCGCTATCGCCAGCGGCACATCGACAGTCTCTCCGGCTTTCAATACCCTGCCCAAAACCACCGACAGCTCTGCCGTGCCGCGGGCCTCGGCTATCGGCCCCGTCCCGCCAGTGCGAGCCAACGACACGCTGGTGGCGTCGGAGTCGGTGATGGTGAGCCGGACCCCGGGTGGGTCGGTCACGCCGTGTCCACCTTCGGCTTTCGCTCCCACTGTCACTTGGCGATCGAGCCCATCGACGTTGTCGCTTGCGGGGTCGAGGGTGACAATCCCGGTGCTCGTGGTTTGGCCCGCGGCGATGGTGAGCACTCTGTCGGTTGACAGGACGGCGCCGGCGCCTGTGGAGGTGACGGTGAGGGTGACCGCCCGGTCAGACGGGCGGTTGAGGCGAGCGGTCACCGCCACGGGCGACCCGGACTCGGGCACCGACTGGACGGCCAAGCGCAGCGCGGCGACCGGCAGCGGGTCGTCGTCGGCTATGGCGACGGTTACCGGCGCCACTGGAGCGGCGTTGTATCGGGGGTCAACAGAGGCGGCGGCATGGGAGATCACCGCGGTGTGGCCGGTTCCCTGGTCTGTGCTGTCGTCCACGGCTGCGACGGTGACGGTCTGCGCGGTGTTCCACTCGGCGCGGGTGAACTGGAGGGTCTGCGAGCTGCCGGCGACGCCGCCGGACTTGTTGACCGTCGCCCCCGCCCCCACAGTGACGGTGACTGTGACCGCATGGGTCGGCTGGGAGCCGAGCACCACCTCATAGGTGTCAGTGGTGCCGTCCTCGCCAACCGACACGGCGGCCTTGGACACGTTCACCCCGTCCCCGTCGTCGTCGATCACGCTCACCGACACTGGCGCGACGGGCGTCGCCTGGTAGGCGGCGTCCGACGAGGCCGCCGTGTGGGTGATCGCGGTGGTGCGGCGGTCCCCGGGGTTGTCGGCGTTATCGTCGGTGCCGGTCACCGTCACCGTCCTGGGCTGGTCCCAATCGTCGGGCTGGAACGTCAAAGACCCCGGCGCGACCGTGGCGGCCCCCGTGTCGTCCGAGGCCACGGTGACGGTGACCGCGTGCGTCGGCTTGGTGCCGAGCACCACCTCATAGGTGTCGGCGCCCGAGTTCTCATGCACCGTCACCGCTGTCTTCGACACGGACACGCCCGCCCCGTCGTCGTCGATCACCGACACGGCCACCGCTGTGTCGGCCAGCGCGCTGTACGCCGGGTCCGACGACGCCGGGTTCAAAACCACCGTCGTATCACGCTTGTTGCCCGTGTTGTCCACATCGTCGTCGGCGCCGGTCACCGTCACCGGCTGCGGGTCGTCCCACCCGTCCGGCTGGAACGTCAAAGACCCCGGCGAGGCGGTCGCCGCAGCGCTGCCGGCGGAGACCGCGACGGTCACCGCGTGGGTGGGCCGCGACCCGAGGCGCACCGCGATCTGCGCGGTCCCGCCATTCTCGCCCACCGCGACCGGCGCCCCGGCCACCACCAACGCGGCAGTGTCGTCGTCAATAACGGTAACCGTCGAGGACTTGGTCGGGCCCAGGTTGTAGTCAGCGCCGTCGACCAGCGTCAAAACAATGGTCTCCTCGACCTCGTCTACGTCGTCGTCGCGCACCGCCACCGGGATCGACGCCGAACCGGACTCGGGCACGGTCACCGTGCCAGTCAGCGTTGTGTAGTCCGAGCCCGGCGAGGCGCTGCCCTTGATCGTGTAGGACACCTCAATGGCCGCGGGCGGCGGCGGCGACGCTCGCACCTCCACCGACACCGCCCGCGACCCCGAAGCCTCACCGCCTTCATAGGCAGCAGCACCGAAGGCAACAACGGGAACCTCACCCGAGAAGATAAGGTCTTTGATTTGGCGAGGGTTGAGTGCTGTATCGTAGACGGAGATGTCGTCGAGTGTTGCCTTTATACCTTTTTGGCCTGAGTGCGAGGCACCGATACGGTGTAGTACAAGTGGCATGGCCTCTGGGTAGATCGCTTGCTCAACACCGTTTACATATAGCTTCATAATGTCTCGAGCTTTTTTATTATAGTTTACAAATGCGAGATGGGTCCATTGGTTGAGCGGTGTGACGTATTTGAGACTGCGGGCTGATTTCCAGGTTCTTCCATATTTGATGATGGTTATTTCGTTATTGCTGTTTTCTAGGTGTATGTGTGTGGTAGTGCCTTTGGTAGGAGTTGTTGTGGCGGAGGTGAATAGGACGGATTCTGTGGTGCTGCTGGTTCGTTTGACCCATAGTGCTGCGGTCCAGTTGGATTCTGCTGGTAATGACGTGGCTGCTGTCTGTATATAGTCTTGGTTGCCGTCTAATGTGAGAGCACGTCCGATTTTGCCTTGAGCTGTTCTAGTTGCACCAGATACGGTTCCGTTCTGAGATCTGGTGCCGCTGTCTTGAGCCGTTGAGCCGGCTGTTTCGTCGAGTTTCCAGTGGTGTATGGCTTGGGGTGCTGCTCTAGGTGTTCCCGACGCTATTCTACTCCAAGGGCCCCGGCCGTTTGGGTTGACTGCTGCTACCCGGACCTCGTAGGGTTGTCCGTTAGTCAGCCCAGTGATTGTCTGGGTTGTGGCAGCGGAGCTCTGACCGTGTTGGGTCCAGGTTGACATTCCTGCTTGGCGATATGACAGCACATATGAGGATATATCGCTTGCGTTTGTGAGAGGAGCACTCCAAGTCGCTTGGAGTTTCTTGTGAGCCGCATTGATTATTAAATGCCGGGGCTGGCCAGGCGGGGAGTTTGCAGCACCGGTCAAGTACAGCTGGTTGATATCATCGGCACTGAGCTTGGTGTCGTAGATGCGAATGTCGTCTAGCTCGGCATTGATATAGTTGGTGAATTGAGTGGTGGCACCAATGGTGTGAAGCGGCAGATCTAAGCTCTGGTTGATGGACGCTTGCTGGGTGCCATTGACATATAGCAGGGTTGTGGAGCTGTCGCCGACGAACACGAGATGGGTCCACTCGTTCTTTGGGGTGGTATAGGCGAAATCGAAGTCCTGGTTGCCGATCGTCAGGCCGACGGCGTTGCTAGTGCCGTGTTGCTCGAGCTTGATCGCTGTGGAAATGCCGGAGGAAGAGAACAGCACGGACTGGTTGGTGTCCCCAGTGCGTTTGACCCACAACGCAGCAGTCCAGCCGTCCGCGGCCTCAAGCGGTTTGTCACGGCTAGACAGATAGTCTCCAGCACCATCGAAGGCCACAGCAGCTCCCAGCTTGCCAGTGCTTATTTTGGAGGCGCCCACTAAAGTACGGGCCTTGGGCATCCTGCCCGTGTCCATGGTCACAAGATTGGTGGGCGCTGCGTCGAAGCTCCAGTGATGTGCAAGGTTCTCAAAATGGGGATCCCCGTATGACTCGTAGAGCGTCTTCACAAGCCCCGCTGGCATCGGCAGGTCCCAGATCCTCATCTCGTCGAGCTTGGCTTTGATGCCATAGGCGTTGCGGCCGATAGCCCGCAAAGGCAACGGAATGGACCCGGCGACGGTGTCTTTGAGCACACCGTTTTCGTAGACCTGGGTTTGGGAGTTGGTCGCCACCAGCGTCAGATGCACCCATTTGCCGATGGGCACTGAGTAGTCGAACACCCATTTCTCATTTTTCGAGTGGTCGTATGGATCGTCGTAGGTGTAAGGGTTGTGGTTGGCGTCAGGTGCTTTGTAGTGGATCAAGACCATCTTTTGGTCTCCCGGCTGCTCCAGTTGGATCGCATAGTCATAAGAGCTGAGCAAGAACGCTCCCTTGCCTTCTGCGGGCCAGTGGGTTCGCTTTACCCACACCTGCATCGTCCACGGCGTCGGCAGATCCAAAGAGCCGAACTCAACACCGGAGTAAATACCCAGGAACTCGAGCGACTCCCCTGCGATACTGTCGTCGCTATCGAGCACAGTGAACTCGTCCTCAGCGGCATTCAAGAGTCCAGGGGCGGTGATCCCAGCTTTTCTGTCATCTCTGTTGGGACGAGAGGTCAGCACAGCGTCCGTAGATCCGTGGTAGCCGCCCACATCGTCGACCACCGGCTCAGAACCGGTGCGGTGGTCGTAGGCACCTAACTGCGTGTGGTGGGTGGTCGGCCAAGGCAAGTCATCGAACGTGTAGTAGCGGTTGAGGCTGAAGTCAACGCTGCGGGCCGGGGGCTTGTACCCGACGAAGCCGGGCGGGTCACCCACGGCATCCATACGCTGATGGAAACTCGCCAGATCGCCGCTGGTAGGCGTGTCGTTCCAGGTGCGGTCGGCCAAAACGGCGCGGGGGCGGTGCAGGTGCCGCTCAGCGAGTTGGTCGGCCGCCCAGAAGTTGTAGTCCAGCCAGACAGCGATGCCCGATCCCAGCTCACCGGCATGTTCAGCCGGGAACGCGTCGCTGCGGTGCAGCTCCGAGTCGGGTACGTTGAACCCCCAAGTCCCCATTTGGAGATACAGGTGGTCGGAGTGCCAGCGGATGTTGATCGTGTCGTGGCTCCAGACGTGCTCTTCGTCTTCCCAAGGCAGAACGACGACATTGGAGTCCAAGCTGAGGTTGGGCCTTTTGTTCTCATAGTTGCTGAATATCAGCGTCCTCTTTTGAGCATTGTCGCGAATCTTGGCGTTCATCCCGTTGATGAACCGCACCAGCAGATCGCCCGCATTGGCGATACCTGCTTCGCTGTTTATATATGAGCGGCCTTTGCTGCACGTCTGTACATCATCTGGCACTTCATCTCCGCCGATAGCAAAATACGGACCACTGAACCACTTCGCGAAATGTACCGCCAGATCCTGCACCGTTTTGATCGCCGCAGGATCCGTCAAGTCAATCGTGTACCCTGTAGGCCTGTTCGCAGCGTTGCATGCCGGATTGCCGCCCCCATCGAAGCCAATATTGAAGTGCTGAGATATCGAAGAGGCATGCGAGGGCACATCAATGCCCGGAATGATCGCGATGTGGTGCTCGGCCGCGATCGCCTCCAGGGCATCGATGTCCGATTTGGCGTAGCGTCCTATCTCAGGCGCCAAACCCGAATAAGCCGACGGATCGTGCAAGCGAAATGCAGGCGATTCGTTCAAATGGAAGTACAGCGTGTTCAACTTGTTCCACGACATCTGCCGTATCGAGTCTTTCAAATACGACGGCTCCCAGTATTTTCGACCCATGTCGTAATGAATCATCCGCACATCCTGAGAAGCGGTAGGCCAGTCCACCGCCACCCCTGCGGGCACAGTTACTCCATCATCTGACAACCTCAAAACCTGCAACAGAGTCCGCGATCCGTAGAACACTCCCGTAGTCGAATTTGCCTGGATCAAGACATGTTCATCAACACTGAAACGATACCCTTCAGTGGATAAATTCGCATCAGCAGCGTCTAGCAAATCTACCACGATATCACCCGCCCGTGCCGATGCCGAATCCCCTGATACTACACTCAGGTGCAAACCTGTCACATCTTTGATATCAGTGTGTATCTTTTGAGCAACCTGTAGCAAGGTTTGGCGCGAGGACGTGTGATGGATTATCGCGTGACGCGAGTCGGCCAACGCCAACCGCGCAGCTTGCTCCTGTTCATCTGACAAACCAACCTTATCTGGATCAGCCAAACCCCCCAACACCGTCGAGAAGAAATCAGCCGACCAGTGCCGATTTATATCTCCTCTAGGCAACAGAATCCTTGAACTAGCGGACAACTTGACACCACCAGGTGCGCCACTCCATGACCTGAGCCGTGGAACAACCTTAGGCTCAGCATTGATGCCGTAAGAGCGGTACAACGTCGCAACTTCTGACGCAGCAAGCCGCTTGTCGTACACGTTCACTTCATCCAACAGAGCATCCACAGGCTGATGGCCACCATAGCGGGCGCCAATCCGGTCAAGAGGCAGATCAAGCGGCACCATGAGTTCCCCAAACAAACTGCCGTTCACATACAAAGCCGTCGAAGCAGACCCTCCAACGAACACCAAATGCACCCACACGCCCCTCGGCACCGAATATCCGAAGTTGTAGTCAACGAATTTGGTGCCATCGTGGACAGTCAGCCCCACCTCATTGCTGGAGCCATGCATCTCCAACTTGACCAGGCCTGACCCCGGACCCCCAGACGGCGGGGAAAACAGCGACGACTGCACAGTATCGCCCGTGCGTTTCACCCACAACGCTGCACTCCAACCATCTGCCGCCGGCAACGGCGGCGCGCCCACCTGCACCCAGCTCCCGCTCCCCGACGCCGACAACGAAAC
>JAPYOG010000280.1 GCA_028278785.1 Candidatus Poriferisocius anaerobius
CTGGAGGCCGGGCTCGACGGGGTGTACATCGTGACCGGGGCGGTGGAGCTGCGCGACCTGATCCCCGACGGGGTGGTGCTGGTGGAGAACCACTCGTGGGAGCTGGGCCAGGCCACCTCGCTGCGGGCCGGGGTGTTCGCCGCAGAGCACGACGGCCACGACGCGGCGGTGATCGGGCTGGGCGACCAGCCCCTGGTGGGGGCCGAGTCTTGGCGGGCGGTGGCTGAGGCTGAGGGCGACTTGGTGACCGCCTCCTTTCGGGGCCGCCGCAGTCCGCCGGTCAAGCTGGGGGCGGACGTTTGGCCGCTGTTGCCCATCAGCGGGGACGCCGGGGCAAGAATGCTCATGCGAATGCGGCCCGAGTTGGTCAGCGAAGTATCGTGTGCCGGAGAACCGGTCGATTTCGACACCATGGGGGATTTGAACTCATGGAAATGACCGGCCCAGCAGATTTGGACACCGTGGAGGACCTGCGAAAATGGAAATGAGCAACGAGATCGAGGTGAACGCGTCGGCCGGCGATGTGTGGGCCGCCTTCAACGATGTGGAGCGCATCGCCCCCTGTCTGCCGGGCGCCCAGCTCACCGAGGTCGACGGGGATGAGTACCTGGGCTTGGTGAAGGTGAAGGTTGGTCCGGTCAACGCCCAGTACAAGGGCAAGGCCACCTTCGTGGAGCGCGACGAAGACGCCCTCAAGGTTGTGATCCTGGCCGAGGGCCGCGAGACGCGGGGGCAGGGCAACGCCAGCGCCAACATCACCGCCACGTTGGAGACGTTGGACGAGGACCGGACCAGGGTAGCGGTGGTCACCGACCTCAAGATCACCGGCAAGGTGGCCCAAATAGGCCGCAACTTGATTCCCGACGTGAGCGCCAAGATCATGGATCAGTTCGCCGGCAATTTGGAGGCCATGCTGTCTGCTTCTGATTCCGACGACTCCTCCTCGCCAGAGGGTGCTTCTGCCCAAGAGTCGGGCGACAAGCCTGTGTTCAGCCCTGAGCCCGAGGCGGTTGACTTGTTGAATGTCGCCGGCCCGCCTGTGGCCAAGAAGTTCGGCCCGCTGGCCGGCGTTGTAGCCGCTTTGTGGATCGTTCGGCGGCTCTTCAAGAGAAGGAAGAACAAGAAGGGCTGACCCTTCGCTTGCGAGACGACGAACAGGTTGAGGCCCTGTTGGGCCGCCCCCCCCGGGGTGCTTACGAGGTGGTGGTGCGAGCTGATGACGGTACCCCCCGGGTGCTCTGCAACGCTCCTTTTCTGGATGACGCCACGCCTATGCCGACACGGTATTGGTTGGTGGGACCCTCAGACGTGCTGCGAGTGAGCCGGCTGGAGGGGGACGCGGGGGTGCGCCGCGCCGAAGCCGCCGTCGACCCCGATGAGCTGGCCGCCGCCCACCGCCGCTATGCCGCTGAGCGGGATGCCGCCATTCCCGACGGCTATAGCGGACACCGCCCTAGCGGTGGCGTGGGCGGAACCCGCCGGGGAGTCAAATGCCTGCACGCCCACTATGCGTGGTTCCTGGCGGGGGGCGACGACCCCGTGGGCTGCTGGGTGGCAGCGCAGCTTGACGCTGGAGGCTCAGGGTGAGCCCACCGGTGGTGGCTGCCATCGACTGCGGCACGAATTCCACTCGCCTGCTGGTGAGCCGGGGCGGGGTTGAGACGCTCGACCGGCTGATGTCCATAACCCGTCTCGGGGAGGGGGTTGACCAGACCGGCCTTTTGGCCCCCGGCGCCATCGGGCGCACAGTGGACTGCCTTCAGCGCTACCGCGAGGTGATGGATCGCCACGAGGTGGAGGCCGTTCGGATAACTGCCACCTCTGCGGCCCGGGATGCGGCCAACCGCGATGAGCTGTTCGACGCCGCCGAGGCTGTGGTGGGCGCTCCCGTGGAGCTGCTGAGCGGATTGGCCGAGGGGCGTTTGTCGTTCCGGGGGGCCACCGCCGAGCTCGACCCCGAGATGGGGCCGTTCCTGGTGGTCGATTTGGGAGGAGGCTCAACCGAGCTGTGCGTGGGCGCCACCGAGTGCGAAGCGGCCATGTCGCTCGATGTGGGCTGTGTGCGGCTCACTGAGAAGTACCTGCACAGCGACCCGCCGCTGCCCGAGGAGCTTCATGCCTGCATTTCGGTTACAGGTGCCCATCTCGACGACGTCGACCGGGAGATGCCCGAGGTTCGGGAGGCCCGAACCTTCGTGGGCCTGGCCGGCACCTGCTCCACCGCCGCAGCCGTGGAGCAGGGCCTTCATGTCTACGACCGGGACGCTATCCATCACTTCGAGCTCACCAAGGCTGCGGCCGAGGAAGTCTTCCGCACGCTGGCCACCGAGTCTCGGGCCGACCGGGCCTTCAACCCGGGGCTGGCGCCGGGCAGAGTGGACGTGATCGTGGGCGGCATGGCGATCCTGGTCAAGATCATGCGCCACTTCGGGTTCGAGACTTGTCTGGTGTCGGAGTCGGACATCCTCGACGGGCTGGTGCTGAGCTTGTTGGACTGAGAGCCCCCCACTTTGCTTGGAGCGATTGAGTAGGTTTGGCGGGCAGTGCGGACTTGGTCTCGGATTCGGGGTGCCCGCGAGGGTTTGGTGCTGCGCGGGGCTCGGGTGGAGTTGCGGCCCCTGGCGGAGAGCGACTTTGCAGAGTGGCAGACGGTGCGCCGGGCCAACCGGGAGTGGCTCACCCCGTGGGAGCCGACGCAGCCCACCACCCAGCCCGACGTGGTGGAAGACCGCTTGGCCTTCACGTCGCGGTGCAGAGCCCGCGACAGGGAGCGCCAGATGGACGCAGGCTACGGGTTCGGCGTGTTCGCCAAGGGCTGCCTGGTGGGGGAGATGAACCTGTCGGGCGTTCAGCGGGGCCCGTTTCAGAGCGGCCATGTGGGCTATTGGATCGACCATCGCTTCGCTGGCCGGGAGTACGCACCCGAGGCGCTGGTGGTGGTGCTGGACTATGCGTTCGAGACCTTGGGGCTGCACCGAGTGCAGATAAACATCATCCCCCGCAATCGGGCCAGCCGCCGTGTGGTGGAAAAGCTGGGCATCCGAGAGGAGGGCATCGCCCTGCGCTACCTGGAGATAAACGGCCGCTGGGAAGACCATGTCCGCTACGGCATCACTTCAGAGGAGTGGCAGGAGCGGGGCCCCGAGCTGGTTGCCGCCTGGATGGGCTGAGCGCTGGACTCAACCCGCTGATGGCTGCCTGGGCTAGTCGGCTAGCTGGCTGGGCTAGGCTGATGGCTGGCTGGGCTAGTCGGCTAGCTGGATTTGCTGATGGCCTCTTTCAGGGCGGCCACCCGTTCTTTGAACTCGGGCTGGTTCATCGACCATACCTGGGGTTCGACTTCCCGGGCCACGGCGGCTTCGCTGTCGGCTACCCCGCCCATATCGATGATGGTCTGCTTCATGGCCTCGGTCAGCCCTCGCGGGGCGCGGGCGACGCGGCGGGCCATGCGGCTGGCCTCCTCCAGCAGAGCGTCGTCGTCGACGCACTTCCAGGCCAGCCCGATCTCGGCGGCACGGGGCCCGTCGAGCCGTTCGCCGAACAGAACCATCGCCATGGCCGCCTGGCGGCCGCAGATGCCGCGCAGCCTCCAGGTATGGCCCCCGCCGGGGTGGATCGCGATCTGGAGGAAGCGGCTCTCGAACATGGCCTGGCTGCCGGCCAAGATCACGTCGCAGGCCAACGCGAAGTTCATCCCCGCCCCCACAGCGGCGCCGTTCACCGCGGCCACGGTGGGAAGGGGGGTGTGGGCCACCCGCAGAAACCCGGCGTACATGGCGCTGAGACGCTCGGAGTCGCCGGCGGCCAGCAGATCGTCGAGGTTGGCGCCCGCTGAGAAAGCCGGGGGCGTTCCGGTGAGCACAACCGCTCCCACCGATTGATCGGCCTCCAGCGCATCGAAGACTGCGTCGATCTCCCGATTCATGTCGAGGCTCAACGCATTTCGCACCGCAGGATTATTCAGGGTCACGGTGGCGACGCCGTCGTCGATATCGCAAAGTACAAGGGCCATCTCGCGAGGATAGGGGTGCAGGCGCCGATTTTGCACGCTGGGGCGCCCGCGGCGCGACGCGCTGACCGGGCTTTGCTCTGCGGGAATCACCGGCTGCCTCTTTGCTGGACTGGAAACTGTCACTCCTTCCGGGATACTGGACCCATGAAGGAAACCACCGATACGAATACCAACACAACAGCGAGTGCGGCCCAGCACATGAGGGTCGTTCGCGGCGACAACCAGCAGCAGGAGAGCAGCGCCGGGCAGTGCCTGGCCTTCGCAGAGGCTGCCCGGCGGCTGGGGACGGCGGTGCGAGAGCTCGGACTGGTCATGCCCAGTTTTCGCAGCCCGCCCAGGGAGGTGGGGCGCCGTCGCACGTTGGCCCGCCACGGCGATGGCTCAGTCACGGTGGCGGTGATGATCCGCAACCGGGCCTGGGCCGCGGTGCTGGCAGACATGATCGAGGGTGTGGTGGTGGCGAACATGAAGGACGACTTCTACGCGGAGGTGTTGCGCGACCAGCTCTGGGAGGCGCTGGATGTCGAGTCCGCTCAGCGAGAAGCGGCCTGATCGGCGGCCGCGAACAGCGAGTACCGGTCGAGAGCAGTGTAAGTTGAGTGAACCATGATGCTTACTGAGATTGATCACGTCGCTATAGCGGTCCACGATTTGGAGCAGGCCATCGCCTTTTACGAGACGGCGTTCGGCGCCTCGGTTGCACACCGGGAAGTGGTGGAGAAAGACGGTGTGGAGGAGGCCCTCCTCAAGGTGGCCGACTCCTATATCCAGCTCACCACGGCCACTCGGGAGGATTCGCCCGTCGGCAAGTTCCTGGCCAAGCGTGGCGAGGGCATTCACCACGTCGGCTATCGGGTGGACGACTGCGCCGCCGCCTTGGAGTCCATGGTCGCCGCCGGCGCCACCCCCATCGACGTCGAGCCCCGTCCTGGCTCTCGGGGAACCACCGTGGCCTTCATCCACCCCAAGGGCGCCTTCGGCACCCTCATCGAACTGGTACAGGAATAACTCCTCCACCATGCCCGTAGGCTGAAGCCGTGGCGATGCGCCGGAAGACGCTGGTGGTGGACGGGATGACCTGTGCGGCCTGCGTGTCGCAGGTCGAGCGCAGCCTGTCTGCGGTTGCAGGCGTGGTCGAAGCCCGAGTCAACTATGCCTCCGGTCGGGTTTCGGTGGCGTGCCGGGAGAGCGTCGACGACAAGGCGTTGCAGGGTGCTGTGGTTGCCGCCGGCTACGGCGCCCGCTTCCCTGAGGGCGTGGGCGATGAGCAGCGCGCCGAACCCCGCCGGGCACACCGGCTGATCCTGTCCGCTGTGATGGGCGCTCTGGTGGTATTGCTGACCATGGTCGATGGACTGGCCTTCGACCTGGGCTTTCAGGCGTCGGACTGGCTGGCCGCTGTGCTGGCCGCCGGCGTGGTGTTCGGCACGGGCTGGGGGTTCCACCAGCGAGCATGGCTACAGCTCCGCCACCGGACCGCCACCATGGACACGCTGGTGTCTGTGGGCACCTCGTCAGCGTGGCTCTGGTCTGCGGTTGTGTTGGCAGCCCGCGTCGGCGACGGCCACCTCTATTTCGAGACCGGCGCGGTGATCGTGGTGTTCATCCTGCTCGGCCATTTTCTGGAAGACCGAGCCCGACGCCGGTCGGGTGACGCCCTGCTGTCTTTGGCTGCACTGGTTGCCCCGGTTGCCCGGTTGCAGGACGGTGCCGATGTGCCGGTGGCCGCCCTGCAAGAGGGCGACCGGTTCGTGGTGCGCCCAGGCGAGAGGATCGCCACCGACGGCGTGGTGGTCGACGGCGTTTCCGCGGTGGACGTCTCGATGGTCACCGGCGAGCCGGTTCCCGTTGAGGTCGGGCCTGGCGATGCGGTGCTGGGCGCCTCGGTCAATGCCAACGGGTCATTGGTGGTGGAGGCGACCGCTGTGGGGGCCGACACCGTGCTGGCCCGGATCATGCATCTGGTGGAGCAAGCCCAGATGAACCGCACCCGCATCCAGCGGCTGGCCGACCGGGTCGCGGCGGTGTTCGTACCCGCTGCGGTTCTGATCGCAGCGGGTACGCTTGCCGGCTGGCTGATCGCGGGTCAGCCGGCTTCTGAGGCGTTCACTGCGGCGGTGGCGGTGCTGATCGTGGCCTGTCCTTGCGCGTTGGGCCTGGCCACCCCGCTGGCGGTGATGGTGGGCACCGGGCGGGGATCGCAGCTCGGGATCATCATCAAGGGCGGTGAGATGTTGGAGGACACCCGCCGGCTAGACACCGTGGTGTTCGACAAGACCGGCACTGTTACCGACGCCCGGATGGAGGTGGTGGAGGTTGTCGCCCCGGGCCGCGACGCCGAGGGCCTGCTGGCCTTGGCAGCCGCAGTGGAGTCCCGGTCGGAGCACCCCATCGGCCGGGCTATCGCGTCGGCTGCCGACGGCGGCCAGGCGGTAACCGGTTTTGAGAACCACCCCGGTGCGGGGGCGGTGGCCACGGTGGATGGAAGCGAGGTCCGTGTGGGCAAGCGTGTGCTCTTCGCCCGAGTCCCCGCCGCTGTGGATGAAGCCGCCGCCGAGGTGGAGGCCATGGGGCGGGTGGCGGTGCTGGTGGGCCGGGAGTCGGCGGCCGAAGCGGTGATCGCCGTGGACGACCGGCTGCGGGCATCCGCCCCTGCGTCGGTGGCAGCGCTGAAGTCCCTGGGTCTCGACACCGTGCTGTTGACCGGGGACCATCCCCGAAGGGCCCAGGCCGCGGGCGGTGAATTGGGCATCGACCGGGTGGTGGCCGGTGTGGGCCCTGACGGCAAGGCCGCGGAGATCGCCCGCCTCCAAGCAGAGGGCCGTCGTGTGGCCATGGTGGGCGACGGGATCAACGATGCGCCGGCCCTCAGCCAAGCCGACATCGGCATCGCCATGGGCACTGGTGCTGATGTCGCCGCCGAGGCGGCCGACATAACCATCATGTCGTCTGACTTGAGAGCGGTGGCCGACGCCATTTCACTGAGCCGCCGAACCATGAACACCGTCCGCGGCAATCTGTTCTGGGCCTTCCTCTACAACACCGCCGCCATTCCCCTGGCCGCTGCCGGTGTGCTGGCGCCGGTCTATGCCGCGGCGGCCATGGTGGCGTCGTCCCTTTTCGTGGTGGCCAACAGCCTCCGCCTCCGCCGCTTCCGGCCTGTTTTCCCCGCCAATTCGCAGTAGCGAATCCGGTCAGTCCTTTACCGGGTCGATCAGCGGTATCCGTTCTGAGGTTTCAGCGGCGAGCCGCTTGACGGTGGCGCTGTTGTCGGTCTCGGCGCCTAGCGCGGCGTCTGCGATGAGCGCGCACTCCTGTGCCATGGCGACGGCGGCGATTGCCATGTCGGTGGCGAACTGGGGTGTGGCGTCGGCGGGATCGCCGGGGAGGTAGATGTCGCCGGTGTAGGTGCTGACCTCCCGCCACACCGAGGCCTGTTTGCCGGTTATGGTGCCCATGGCGCCGCGCAGCTGCCGGGCCTGCTCCCCGCTCAGCCCGGAGGCGGACGCATGGAGTATGAGATCGCCGATGTTGTGCGTCCGTTCGGGGTGGTCGCCCTCCAGCGCACAGATGAGCGACTTCAGCGCGGTCTCCATCACCGATTGGGCCGACGTGCAGATGTCCAGCATCCTGACATGCCTGATGCGCTCCGCGTCCGCCGAACTGTGGGCCTCGAGTTCGGTGCTCTCGGCAGGCAGCCGGGCATTCAACCTGGTTAGGGCGCTAATGGTGCTGGCGAGCGACCTTTCGGCTTGGGCGGCGTCGCTGGGCGCCATCCCTATCTCCTTGGCGTAATCGACGGGGCGCGCCGGGGGTCTGCTCATCAACGAGACGGCATGGCTCGCGATATGCCGCTCAAAGCTGGATTGGCACTCTACCGTCCGCTTCCGCCATTCGGCCCGGTCGGTTACCCTCACGTCGGCGGCGAACCCTGTGGCATCGCAAATCCGGCGGCGGGCGTATGCGATGAGGCTGCGGCGCTGCGAGTAGTCGCCGAGGTCGTCGAAAACCAGGCACAGGTCAAGGTCTGAGCCCGGGCGCTGCTCGCCGCGGGCCACCGAGCCGAACAGCAGGACCAAGCCCGGATCCATCTCGGAAACCGAGGCCGCGGCCCGACGAGCGTCGTCCAGAGTCGGCATCGGCCTCCGAATCACCGGCCTGCGGACATCCACAAGCTCATTCTAGCTGCCCCTTTCCGGTTCCCACCTCGCCCGGCAGCGCACCGCATCTGAGGATGGGCAAGACTGGGGAGATGGAGTACCAGTACCTGACCTGCGAGACTTTGGATGACGGCAAGATCGTCCGCATCATGTTGAACCGGCCTGAGGCCCGCAATGCCCAGAACCGGGGAATGCTGGTGGAGCTCAACGAGGCCTTCCTGGCGGCCGAGGCCGACGACGATGTGCGAGTGGTGATCCTGGGCGGGGCGGGGCCGATGTTCTCGGCCGGCCACGACATGGGCACCAAGGAGAGCATCGAGGAGCGCAAGCCCGGTCCCAACCAGAACCCCACCTATCAGATCAACGGCGGACAGCGACTGGGCTCGGAGAGGTTGATGCTCCAGGAGTGGCACTACTTCTTCGAGAACACCAAGCGGTGGCGCAACCTGCGCAAGATCACCATCGCCCAGGTGCAGGGGCCGGTGCTGTCGGCCGGTTTGATGCTGATGTGGAGTTGCGATCTGATAGTGGGCGCCGAGGATGCTGTCTTCGCCGATGTGGTGGGCACCCGGATGGGCATGATGGGGGTGGAGTACTTCGCCCACCCGTGGGAGTTCGGCCCTCGCAAGACCAAAGAGCTGCTGCTCACCGGCGATTCCATCGACGTCCACGAGGCCCACGCGCTGGGCATGGTGTCCAAGGTGTTTCCCAACGAGACCCTTTCGGAGCAGACCCTGGAGTTCGCGCGGCGCATCGCCGCGGTGCCCACCATGGCCGCGCTGCTGGTCAAGGAGGCGGTGAACCAGACTGCCGATGCCCAGGGCTTCAACACCGCCCTGTCGGCGTGCTTCACCCTCCACCAGCTCAACCACTCCCACTGGGCATCCATCACCGACGGCGAGTGGTGGATTGCCACCGAGGAGCACGGTGTGCCCCACTGGAAGAACGCCCCCAAGCTCCGGCCTGCCACCAAAACCTCCCCCGGCGCCGGCTGACCCGGAAATCAGGATCCCGCCAACGGCTACCCCCCTCCAAAACTGAACACCACCACCGATCTGTGTCTGAGACCTCCAACGCAGCCCCAGGCAAACTCATCCCCACACCCCGCAACACAACCCACGGCATACCACGAGTGAGCGGAGTGATGAGCTAGTGAGCGGAGAGCGGGATGAGTTGAGGCGGCTTTCTGCCGACTTGCAGCACATCACGAAGAGCGAAGGGTGCCGCCTCGCGTTTCTTGATGCAACCCGTGTCGCAGATGCACGCGCAGTCAGCTGTGGCGGAAGCCGAAGCAGTGTACCGCTACTCGGTAGAACTGCCGACATGGCACACGCTGAGCGAGATGGAACAGCGTGTGCTTCAGGCCGTGAGTGCGGATGGCGGCACAGCCGATCCCTACCAGATAGCCAAACGGGTACAGGGCGCGCCCTCATCCCTGAAGACGGCCGAAGATCGCCTGATCGATAAAGCCTGCTTGTCGGCCAATGACGACGGTACTGTGAGTTTGACCGGGTTCATCGGCGCGGGCACCATCCGAGAACTCGCAGGGCGGTTGGGTGCTTATATCGAGGCAGCAGAGGCCATCCGGCCTAGAACGGTCGCGTTTCAGAAGTGCAACGCATACATGCCGCGAGTGCAAGCGTATTGCGTGTTGGGCCGCGGCCACGCTGGGGGCCATCGCTCCAAGTAGTCGCCGGCTGGAGGCCAAAGGGCGAAGCCAACAGGGCCCCGCCCTGCACCGAGCAATTGCGGGAGCGAGGAACCGGTGGTGTTCACCGACCCTCAGACCACCCCCACCCCACATTTCCGCGAAGGCTCTGTTATCTCGACCGTCGGCGCTCTAGCCCGCTTGCAAGTTGATCGGCGAGTTCGTGTCGGCCGATCTCACGCAATTGACCATCGAGTTCTGGGCGGGACTTCGGAAATACGCGGGCCCGAATCAGTTCTGCCCGGCAAATGTGCGTCAAGCTCGACAACTGCAATTCGTTCGCAGCATCTTCGTCTCCAGCCTCGCGTAACTCCTTCGAGAGGCATTCTGCTTTCTCGGCCCGTGCATCGGCATCGGCCACTGATGGCAGACAGAGGCGGTCGTTCCAGTCTGCTCTGAGCCTTGTCCACCAACACTCCCGCTCGAACAGGATCTGGCCGAATCGCACGGTCCACGACAGGTAGTCATGGCCTTCAGCCAGTTTCCGCGCGACTTGAGCTTCGCCGTATCCGCGAAGGTCTATAGAGATCGGAGGCCGCGGCGTTGCCGGGGGACTGTGTTTGTACACAAAAACCAGATCAAGGTCGTCGCTGAATTCGACATCGCGGACAGAAGACCCGGTGGCAATGATGGCTTTGATGGCCTCCTCGAACATCGCCTGTTCGACGGCGCCGAGTGTCCAGTCTCGCGCAGCATTGTCAGGCCACCTCTGTACGGCAGTCAGCAAATTCGTCGGCGCTTGAGCGACTCCTGCCTCTGGTTCTGTCGCCAACTGCTGTGTCATCGCGCGAGAAACCTGTTCACGGCTTCGACGTATTCGTCGATTTCAGCGGCAACGTCTTGCGGGTCGAGATTCTCGGGCGGATCAATGTCCCCGTAGGCCTCATGTTTGCGCTTGTTGTTCAGGTCCACCAGCAAGTCCCCAACATCTGGCAGGCCATATGAAGAGGCAAACTGTCGGACTTTTTGCACCTTCTGGGGATGGGTGTTGGGACGAGGCAGCCCCAAGTGCAATGCAACTGCTGCCACACATGCTTCGAGGCAGTAGAAACCGAATGTAGCGAGGATAGCCCAGTCCGCAGGGTCATCCCACGAGGCGAGCACACGCTCACGATGATCACGATGATTCAGAGCTATCTGAAAGGATTCTGCTGCCGTCTGCACGATCTGAAGTTCACACCTCTCGTTCCGCGAGTCCGAACCCTCTCCATAATCT
>JAPYOG010000281.1 GCA_028278785.1 Candidatus Poriferisocius anaerobius
CATGTTGTCGGCGACCGACAGCCAGCCGAACGGCTGCTGGCGTTGGAAGGTGCGTCGGATGCCGCGGCGAGCCCGCCATGTTGCCGGCTTGCTGGTCACATCCTCGCCATCCAGCCGGATGATGCCGGCAGCGGGGGTGTTCACCCCGGTGATGCTGTCGAACAGCGTGGTCTTTCCCGCGCCGTTCGGCCCGATCAGCCCTCTGACCTGGCCCGACGGCACCGACATGGACACATTGTCCACTGCCACCACACCGCCGAAGCGAACGGTGACCCCTTCGATTGCCAGAAGATTCTGGCCTGTGCCAGCGGGTCGCTCGGCCACCGCAGCGGCCCCTTCGGTGCTCATCCCCGCCACACTAGCCCACTGCGTTCGGGCACAGGCGAATGAACCTGGTCGCCGAACCGTCTAGCCGGTCGAGGCCTCCGCAGGAGGCATGAACCCCGTCATCTCCAACTCTTGAGGGGTCAGGCATTGGGACTGCACCCTGAACATTTCGGCCAAGACCGGCTGTGCAGCTTCAAGATCGTCGAAATCAACCTGGAAAAAATCTTCGAGCAGGCCTTGCGACAAGTTGTCCACCACGCATTGTGCGCTTGCCTGGGATATCCCGTCTTCTTCGATCAGGGCGTTGAACACGAACTCCCGCAGCTGGGCGGCGGCGAGCGACTGGCCCGATGCCTGCTCCTGGCTTTCGTCCGGCGGGGACGCCTCCGGCTGGGGCGCGGCTGCTTGAGGTGTTGGCGAGGCGCTGAGCGCCGCCTGAGATGTGTCATCGCCGCTGCTGGAACAAGCAGCCCCGATGAACAAGAAAACAACGGCCAAACCGCCCAATACTGCTTTGCTCATACCTAACCTCCATGAGGAACGATGGTTCGACCTACCACGACGCATCAGCGTTGGTCGAGGTTCCATGCAATGCTGGCAGACATGCCTTCTCGGCCTTCTCGCTTTGACCCGGCCCACATCCCCTTCGTGACCGAACCGGAGGTGGAGTACGGCGCCGCCGTGGAAATGGCCCCCGGCCTCCGCCGGGTGATGGCCAACAACCCCAGCCCCTTGACCTATCGGGGAACGGGCACTTACATCGTGGGCCACAGCAGAGTGGCCATCGTCGACCCCGGGCCCGACGACGCCGGCCACATACACGCGGTGCTCTCCGCAGTGGAGGGCGAACAGGTGGAAGCCCTGCTCATCACCCACACCCACCGAGACCACTCTCCCGCATCGCAAGCGGTGGCCGAGGCCACCGGCGCCCCGGCCTACGGGTTCGGCCCCCACCCTGCTGTGGATGCCGACGACGGCGAGGCCGAAGAGCGGGGAGACGCCCGGTTCTCCCCCGACGCTGCGGTGGTCCACGGCGACATGATCGAGGGGCCGGGGTGGAGCTTCGAATGCCTGCACACCCCTGGTCACATCTCCAACCACATCTCCTACCGGTGGCGGGAGGCGTCCGGGGTGTTCACCGGCGACCACATAATGGGCTGGTCCACCACCGTCGTCCCCCCGCCCGAGGGGAATATGGCCGACTACCTGGCCAGCCTGCGCCTCATGGCCGACCGTCCGGGCGACCGTGTGTACTGGCCCACCCACGGTCCGCCGGTCACCGAGCCGCACGCTCTCGTGGAAGCACTCTACGCCCACCGGCTAGACCGGGAGATCCAAATCCTGGAGCGCTTGGCCGCCGGGCCGCAGACCATCGCCGAGATGGTGGCGGCCATGTACGCCGATGTGTCCCCAGCGCTCCACGAGGCCGCCGCCCGCTCGGTGCTGGCGCACCTCATCGCGATGGTGGACGACGGCCGGGTGGGCGTCGACGGCGAGCCGACCGCCGGGGCATTGTATTTCCGGGGGTAGCGAGCAGTGCGGGCGACCGCCGCCTCGTCTCGCTGCCGAAGCCGCCTCGCTACGAGTCGGTCACAGAAGACTCGCTCAGATAGCAAGCAGTGACGGCCTGCACCACCTCGTCTTGCGCCTCTCCGAAGCCTTCACCGCCGTCTACCACCATGGCATCTCTGACCACTGCCCGCAGACCGTCAACCGTGATCTGGGAGGCGATGCATCGGGCCCGGTCTGCCGGCTCGCCCTCTTGGACCAGCACATTGGCAACGAAGCTGCGCCAATCAACGCAGCCCAAAGACAGGTTCTCGAGTTCAAACGCCTCGTGGTCTGAGATGTCGAACCAGTCCCCGAACACGAACAATCCGGGTTGCCGGTATGCCTCGGTGAACGACGCCGGATTGAGGCCCAGCTCGTCAAGCCGTTCGTCGGAGAAAACGGTGAATGCCCCTTCGGCCAGGCACATGATCTCCGGTGAAGTCATGTAGCTGGTGACCACCTCGTCTCCCAAGACCAGCTCGGCGAATGCGTCGGCCAACCCCTGCCTGTCGGGCTCGGGCGGGCCGCCGCTTTCAGCGTGTCCGCCGATTTCGGTCCCAGCAGCGCCAGAAGGCAGCGAAGCTGTGGGCTGGACAGCCGGGGCCTGGGTTGGCGACAAGGGCGGCGCTGCGCCCTCGTTCTCGCTCGAACAGGACACCATCACGGCGATTGACAGGAACAACGAGAAAAAGGTGAACAAGCAGCCTCTGCGCATGGGATAGCCCTGGGGTCAGCCGGTTTCTTGGATGGTTACCGAGTTGACGATCACCTGGGGATCGGGTGCCCCGCCGAGCTGGTTGCCGGGCTGGTCCACATGGCTCGCCAGAATAGCCTCGGCAACCGCCAGGCTCTCCTCGTCCATCCGCCCGAACACCACATAGGTACCCTGGCCGTTCAACAAAGCAGTGTTCTCATTCACCGCGAAGAAAAACTGCGCGCCCGCGCTGTCAGGCGCCCCAGTACGAGCCATCACAATCTGCCCCGGCTCATAGGAGAACCCCGAACCCTCATCCGCGATCGTGTACCCCGGCCCCGGATCA